>JAUVLE010000050.1 GCA_030595905.1 Candidatus Cloacimonadota bacterium
GTGCATTGTCGATACTATCGAACGATGCAAATTCTGCTCCGCCCTTCTTGCTGAGGTAAAGGGTTATTGCTGCTGTTAAGGTAGTCTTGCCATGGTCAACATGACCGATCGTACCTATATTTACATGCGGCTTGTTTCTTATAAATTTCTTCTTAGCCATCATATCCTCCTTAGGATTTATTATAAAAAATTTACTGGGGCTCATGACCGGACTTGAACCGGTGACCTCATCCTTACCAAGGATGTGCTCTACCTGCTGAGCTACATGAGCATGAAAATGGAGCGGGAGACGGGTCTCGAACCCGCTACCCTTAGCTTGGAAGGCTAATGCTCTACCAAATGAGCTACTCCCGCAATAGAAAAAAATGGTGGAGGGGGGAGGATTTGAACCTCCGAAGGCGTCCGCCGACAGATTTACAGTCTGTTCCCTTTGACCACTCGGGAACCCCTCCAAAACATGGTGCCGACAGTAGGAATCGAACCCACAACCGCTCGATTACAAGTCGAGTGCTCTACCGTTGAGCCATGTCGGCTTTTTTCAAATTCGAGACAGAAAAAATTCCTGCTTTTCTCTGTCAATAAATATCACTTTATGCTTATAAAAAGAGCTTTTACACAGAATAAACAAAAAATTTTTATAAAAAATATGTGTCAATCATTAATTTAATATTTTGGAATAAAAAATTCAATAACTAATATGTATAAAAAAAAGATGTGAAAAATATATAAAAAAAGAATGTAGAAAGTAAAAAAAGTTCTTATTATTGAGATATAAGATTTATAAGAAAAAATTAAAAAAAGTTATTTATCAAATTTCCATTTTGTGCCATCAGGGGTATCCTTCAATTCAATCCCCATCTTTTTTAGATCATCCCGTATCTTATCTGCCATTTCCCAGTTCTTATCTTTCTTAAATTGTGATCTGTACCTGATCAGCAAGAGGATAAGTTCTTCGGAAATATCATCCAGATTTGTCTTCAGTTTTTCTTCCAGATTGGAGAAGAATCCCAGAACCCGTCCCAATTCAACCAGCAGATGGGCAGAATTTATATCCTTGGAACTGCGAGCGCTCTTGGCAATTTCAAATAGAACGGCAATTGCTTTTGCCGTATTGAAATCATCATCCATTGCTGTTATGAACTGGTCTTTCAGCTCATTCTGATTTTCGGAATAATCCGGTTTTTCATCGATAAATGAAAGATAATCGTTTTCTTTCAAAGCACTATAAAGGTTCTTTACAGCCTGGTTAGATTCTTTGAGAATGTCTTCATTAAAATCGATCGGGCTGCGATAATGTTTGGAAAGAAAAAAGAAACGGATCGCTTCCGCATTATATTTTTTCAAGACATCACGTGTAAGAAAAAAGTTGTCCAGACTCTTCGACATTTTTTCGCCGGAGATATTCAGAAATCCGCCGTGCATCCAGTAATTTGCCAGAGGTTTATTTGAAGCTGCTTCTGCCTGGGCAATTTCGTTTTCATGATGAGGAAAGATCAGGTCGATAGCACCGCCGTGAATATCAAAAGTCTCTCCCAGGAATTTCCTGCTCATCACCACACATTCGGTATGCCAGCCGGGACGTCCGTCTCCCCACGGACTTTTCCATTTTGGTTCGCCGGGTTTGGCTTTTTTCCAGAGAGTGAAATCTGCTGGATTTTTTTTATTTGGATTTTCTTCTACACGAGCTCCGGCTTTCAGGTCTTCTAACTTTCTGCCGGAAAGTTTTCCATAATTTTTATTTTTTTCAACGGAAAAATAGACATCGCCATTCTTTTCGTAGGCAAATCCTTTTTCTTCCAATTCCTTTATTAAGGCGATCATTTCGTCCAGGTATTCAGTTGCTTTAGATTGATAAGTCGGCTTCTCTATTTCAAGGGCACGAATATCCTCATAATAGGCATCTATATATTTTTTTGCAATTTCAGATACAGGGATTTTTTCTGTTATAGATTGTTCGATCAGTTTATCGTCGATGTCGGTGATATTTTTTACAAATATAACTTCAAAATTCCGGTATTCAAAATACCTTCTAACCACATCGAAGAACATGAAGGTGCGCGCATTTCCAATGTGAAAATAATTATAAACCGTAGGACCGCAAACATACATCTTTATCTTGCCGGGTTCTATTGGAACGAATTTTTCCTTCTTGCGAGACATTGTATTATATATTTTCATCTATATCTCCTAAAACCGTGATCTGACTTTTTCCGGAAATCTTTTGCTTTTCAGATTTTGAAATCCATTTCTCGTCAAGTTTTTCATCTTTGGAATGTTCTATGATGATTTTTCCTGATGGACTTATCAGGTTGTTTTCCAATATCAGTTCAATTGTCGGATTCACTAAATTTCTATCATACGGAGGATCCATAAATATCATATCGAATTGTTCCGTACTTTTTTTTAGAAAGGCACTGACTTTTTTACGATAAATTCTACACGACTGAACACAATCCATATTTTTTATGTTCCGGTTCATAGTATTGATAGCTTTGTAAGAAAGATCGACGAAAACCACTGATTCTGCTCCCCTGCTTAAAGCTTCCAATCCCAGGGAGCCGCTTCCGGCAAAAAGATCCAGAATTTTTTTATCTTCATAATTCTGAATTATTGAAAAGATCACTTCTTTCAAATAATCGGTTGTCGGTCTGGTTGTATTTCCCGGGACAGAGAACAGAGTTCTTTTTTTAAATTTTCCGGTAATGATCCTCATTTTTTCCTCTTTGGAAATGAAAATTTAATTTCGATCTGTTGAGGTTTCTGCTTGTAATTCGGGCAGTTAAGCAAAATCGTATCGACAGATTGTTTACAGTTCTTTATGCATTTAGCACATAATTTATTTATGCTTATCGTCTTCTTGTTCATCAGTTTTTTTTAGTAACTCGATAGCAAAATGAATGTCCGAAAGTTTTATCTCATCCGGCTTTACATCTTTTCCATATTTTTCGATAAGGATCTCGCATACTTTGGCAGGATCGAAATCTTTCAAGTTAGTTAAAAGTTCGGGAATTGATTCCTGCTTTACAGATTGAATATCTTCCTCAACATCTTTTATTTTATCAATTTCAGGTTCTTCATCGGCGGTTTTTTCTGGTTCTTCAATTTCTTCGGGAATAACTTCATCTTCTTCTTTATCTTGTGTTAGTTGTTCTTCTAATTTTTTTTGAATATCCTCGGATGTTTCAAGCGTTTCAACTTGCTGAAGATTTTCCGGGTCTATTTTTTCTTCAGGTTTTTCTTTCTGTTCAACAGGTTGTTCGAGAGTTTTGTCTTCAGGTTCTTCCTTTTTTTCTAAATCGGGTATGGTGCTTTCAGATTCGGATATTTGCTGCTTTCCTTGTTCTGTTATAACATCTTCATATATTTGTGCCGGTTCAACTGGTTTTTGATTTTCTTGCAGTAGTTCTTCTTCAGGTTTTTTTTCTTCAATATCGGTTTCTATTACCTGTTCCGGTTCATCAGTTTCTTCGGGGATAATTTCTTCTTCTTTTTCCTGTGTTAGTTGTTCTTCTGGTTTGCTTTGAATATCTTCGGAAGTTTCAGGTGATTCAACTTGCTGTAGATTTTCCGGGTCTATTTCTTCCGCAGGATTCTGGTCGATCGGTTTTTTTTCTTCGATGCTTTCTTCTGTGATTTCTTCTTTATCTTGGATAGGAGGAGTATCAGATTTTTCAGGTTTTTCTTCCGGTTCAACAGGTTGTTCAAGAGTTTTATCTTCAGGTTCAGGTTCTTGCGTTTCCGGTTGCTCCGAAAGACCGGTTTTTTCTTCCATCATTTCTTCGGGATAAGTTTCTTCATTTTTGTAATGTTTAAGAGATTCATTGAAAGTTACATATTGCTTATGCGGAAGAACCTTTAATCTTTTCTTTTCTTCTATGTTGAATATCTTATCGATAAGATGGCTGTATTCAAATGAACTATCATTAAAAACTTTTTCTTTCAGTTCATCTATTTTTTTCTGTATTTTATCGGAAGGTTTTTTTTTCATAAGATCCTGGTATATAACCAGAGCATCTAATAACTGTTCCTGTGATTCGTATAATTCTGCTAACGTTATGGTGGGGACTATCTTATCGTTCATAATCAATCTCCTAAGGTTATTTGTTTTTTAAATTTTTCAAGGGTTTTTGGTCCGATTCCTTTTACTTTCAAAAGGTCATCGATAGAGTTAAATTTACCTAATTCATTTCGCAGAGCTACTATTTTTTCTGCTTTGGATGGTCCAATGCCTTTTAACTTCATAAGTTCATCGATTCCGGCACTATTGATATTAATTATAATTGGTAAAATAATATCTTTTTCTTTTTCCGGTTCACTGCTTTCTATGATGTCGGTTTCGGAACTCATCTCGATGAAAAAATCTTTCATTTTGGAATACCTTTTAATACCGATTCCTTTGATGTTCAAAAGGTCTTTCCTGGAACGGAATCCATTTTTGCTGCGATATGCAATTATATCTTCAGCTCTTTTTTCTCCGATTCCCGAAATGGTGATAAGTTCTTGTTTTGAAACAGTGTTCAGATCATATTTTATTTCATAATCTTTTTCTAAGTTTAAACTCTCAACAGTTTGAGGATTAGGTTCTGCCAGTAATCCGGAATATTTTATTATCAAACCCAGAAAGGCAAAAAAAACAAGGAAGAGCAATATCTTTTGCTCATTATCCGTAAGAAAATTATTCAGGATTTTTTTCATTTTTCACTATAAATAATTGTTAGAAGCGTTTGTCCGACCACATAAAGAGAATATGGAGAGCACTTGTCGGGTGTGTCTTTTAGTGTATGCCATACGGGATAATCGAAATCGATTATATCGATTGCATTGAATCCGGCACAGATCAGGGGATAATGATCGTCATATATCCTGTTTGTTATTTTCGATTTGAATTCGTTGAATCCCAGTTCTTGAGCTGTATTCCAAACTTCGTTTACCAGGTCCGGTGAATTATGGTAAGAAAAATATTCCATATCGATTTGCAGATCGCTGTCTCCTATCATATCTACAACTATCGCTTTTTCCGGTTTTTCTCCTGTAAAATTTTCTGCAAAATAACCGGAACCCAGACACCATGTAGTATTATTGCCGTATTCTCCCATATCTTCCAGATCGAAGAAAACCATGTCTATTCCGAATTGACAGGGTTGTTTCTTGGAAATGATGGAAGCTATTTCCAGAAGGACTGCAACCCCTGAAGCTGCATCATTTGCACCGATAATCGGTTCGTTATGCAGAGAAGTATCTTCTTCTTTATCTGCCCAGGGACGCGTGTCGTAATGTGCTCCCAACAAAATGCGCCTGCTCATCCGCGGGTAGAAACTGGCGATGATATTTACTCCCTGAAATTCCTGCTCCTTGATGATGGAAGTGAATTCCTGCTTTTGTATTTCTGCCCCGCTCTTCTTCAGTTCGTCAATGATGTAATTCCTGCAAAGCTCGATCTCATCTGAACCCGGATAGCGAGGACCGAGTTCACACTGCTTTTCCAGGAAGGTAAAAGATTCTTCTCTATTAAATTCCGGGATACTATTTTGACAGGAAATTATCAAAATTGAAAATAAGAATAAAAAGATAAATCTGTTCATATCACCGTCCAAATTTTCTACATAATACAAAAAAATTGATTCTATTTTTCTGTCAATGTAGTTTTGAGGAAAATAAAATGGCCGAGAGGGCAGGAATCGAACCTGCCGCAGACAGTTTTAGCTGCCCATTACCGGTTTTGAAGACCGGCTGAAACACCAGTTCCATCCTCTCTAAAAATACAAATAAACGAAATATGATTTATATGTAAAGCTATTTTTACATAAACAAAACACATAACATTCCTTGACTTAATACATCATCTGGAAAAATTAATAACAATATAAAATTCTATATTTAAAGGTAGAAAAAATGACTGATAAACATATGATAATGGGAACTGCCGGACACGTTGACCATGGAAAAACTTCTCTTATCAGTGCGTTAACCGGTTTTGACTGTGATACTCATAAACAGGAAAAGGAGCGCGGGATAACCATGAACCTGGGATTCACCCATCTGGATCTACCGGATGGCAGCAGTGTGGGAATTGTTGATGTTCCCGGTCATGCCGATTTCATCAAAACGATGGTTGCCGGTTCCTGCGGAATAGACCTTGTAATGCTGGTTATTGCTGCTGATGAAGGAATTATGCCGCAAACGGAAGAACATCTGGAAATAATGAAAACACTTGGCATTCGATATGGCATGATCGTCTTGACCAAGATCGATCTGGTAGATAAAGATCTGCTTGAAATGGCAACCGAAGAAGTAGAAAATTTTGTGAAAGATTCATTCCTGGAAGATGCACCCATTGTAAAAGTCTCATCTGAAACCAATCAAGGTTTAGAAGAGCTTGCACAAGTAATATCAGCCCTTATCCAAAAAATTCCCCGGCGAAACTTAGAAGGAACTTTCAGGATGTATATCGACCGCATTTTCAGCCGTGAAGGATTTGGAACTATTGTAAATGGTTCTGTTCTTTCAGGTTCAATTACAAAAGACAGGATTGTATTTTTACTGCCAGGGAAAAAAGAACTTAGAATCCGTAAATTAGAACATCACGGCAAAGAAGTGAAAAAAATTAGTGCGGGAGATAGAGCCTCGTTCAACCTGGTTGGTTTCAAACAAAAAGATTTCCGCAGAGGAATGGTTCTTTCCGATAGACCAATAAAAGAAACCAATCTGGTGGATGCAAAGATCACTATTTTCCAAAAGGATATTAAACTGGGTTTATGGAACCAGGTTATTTTTCTGCTGGGAACAAATAGACTGATGGCTCGTATTCACCTTCTGGATAAGGATGTGCTGGAAAATAGAAAAACCTGTCTTGCACAGGTGTACCTTCCCAAACCGATCATTGCGCAGTATGAAGATAAATTCATAATCAGGAATTCTTCCGGGAATCTGACTCTTGGTGGCGGGCAGATCATCGATCCATATCCACTTCATCACCGCCGTCGCCGTGATGCTCAGATTGAAATTGTAAAAAAAATCTCTTCCGGTGAATTACATGAACTCGTAGCAGCAGAAGTAAGAAAATCGGCATTACCCGTTACTCACAAAGAAGTTGCGAATAAGCTCGATCTGACCCCGGATGAACTGATAGATGTGATTTTCAGGCAGCTTCCTGAAGATATTGTTTTCTATCAATCTAAGGATAGAATTTTACTTCTTATAAAGAAATTTAATACAGCAATGCAGAACAAAATTCTAACCGGGCTTGAAGAATACCATAAAAAACATCCTCTAAAGGAAACCGGGAAAACCTTTAATGAATTACTGGGAATATTTGGAATACAACCAGATGAAAAAACCAAGCTAACATTAAAATTAATACTTCAGAACCTGGAAGAAGAAGGAAAAATAAAACAGGTAAAACAAACCTGGACGTTGGTTTCTCACGATGTTAGATTGGATGAAAAAACAAAGACCCAAATCGAAAATGTTAATACATATCTGAAATCTGTCGGTAATAATTTCATTGATCTTAGCAGCATTTTTTTAAATATACAAAAAGAAGGAATGAACGAAAAAAAATTGAATCAGGTTCTTTCTTACTTAATCGATAAAAAAGAAATATATTTTATCCAGAAGAAGTATATTCATACTGATTTTTTAGAGGAAGCAAAAGAATTGCTTATAGATTATTTAAAGCAAAATAAGGAAGGAATAACCGTAGCTCAATTCCGTGATATGTTCCGGAGTAACCGCAGTACTGCTTTGCTTCTTCTTGAATTTTTCGACGGAAATAATTTCACTATGCGTAAAGGGAATTACCGGTTCTTGAAAAAGAAAATTGTGAGAAAAGATCTTGCAGGGCAGGAAGGATAAGGATGTAGTATATGAAAAAATATTTGAAATTGTTGAAACGGTTAGGGACAGCTATCTTCATACTAACCACCAACTGACCAGCCAAAGGCAGGTAAAAGTTGGTGGTTAATAAGACGAGAAATTCTCAATAACCGTTTTAACGGTTTACAATTACTACAAAACAGTTCATAGAGTAGGCTCATGAATAAAAAAAATAACTGCCATACTTCAGGCAGGACAGGAGTTCGTCCGGCAACTTCCGGATAAAACTGGAAACCGGTTTGCACAATTAACCTGTTAGAAAAGAAATCACATGGTAAATTACGGGGTTATTTACACCCCATCAGTATAAAAAAAAGCCGCATAACTGCGGCTTTTAAAATGGCATCCCGTAGGGGAATCGAACCCCTGTTGCAGGAATGAAAATCCTGAGTCCTAGTCCACTAGACGAACGGGACATATTTATTAATTTTTTTGGTGAGGGTGGACGGATTTGAACCGTCGACTCTCTGCTTAAAAGGCAGATACTCTACCACTGAGTTACACCCCCATTAATAATGAAATCACACTTCTATCATAAACGGAACGTCAAATTAAAAATGCGGATTTGCGTGTCAATAATTTTCACCACAAAAAAAAATGTTTGCAATAAATTAACGAATCATTAAAGCTGACATCAATTTTATATCTGAATTGGAGGTTGAATGAAAAAGTCGGTTAAGCAGATCGATTTTGAACGAAAGATCAAAGAGAAACTAACCGGTAAAGCTCTAGCAGTGGCAGAATTCATCTTTTCCGATAAAGAGATTCAGGCGCTTCATGAATATGCAAATATCGTTTCTATAAAAAGATTGGGCTTTAACGATCATGGTCCTGTTCATATGCGTAAAGCTGCGATGAATTCACTTCTGATGTTTGATCTTCTGATTGATGCAGGTATCAAATTCAACCTGAAAAAAGAAGGAATTGGAACAGCCGAAGACAGTAAGATCGCTGTATTGGTGGCTGCACTTTTGCATGATATTGGAATGACCATATCCCGCGATAAACACGAATTCATGAGTATCAATCTTGCCATTCCGATAATTAGCAGGATACTGGAGCAATTCTATCATAGCGATATAAATAAAAAAGTTATTTTGAGATCATTGATCATAGAATGTATTTTCGGGCATATGGCCACGCAGAAGATACATACCCTGGAAGCAGGATTGGTATTGGTTGGCGATGGCTGTGATATGGAACAGGGAAGAGCGCGAATAACAACGATCCTTTCCGATAAACCCAGGGTGGGAGATATCCATAAATATTCTTCCAGTTCCATCAAAAAAGTAAATATAATCAAAGGAGAAAAAAAGCCGATAAAGATATTGGTAGAAATGTATGAATCGGTTGGATTCTTCCAGATAGAAGAAGTTCTTTTCCCGAAAATAGCTTTCAGTCCGGTAAGAAAATATATTGAACTGGAAGCCGGCGTGAAAGGTAAGGAAATAAAGAAATATTTATAAAAAAAAAGGAGTTAAGATGAGATTTATCAAAGCAATTATCTTAGTTAGTTTGCTAATCGTATTCAGTTGCACAGAAAAGAAAGCTGGTGGCGGATATGGCGAAGAATTGTGGGACGGGAACACTTTTGTTCAGAAAACCGTGGATGCTTCAAGATTGGGTGAGAATATCATCAGGGCAAAGGTGGACGGCAAATGGCAGGAATTTGAGCTTATCGATTTTCCTGAGATATTCATGACATGGAATATAAAGAGAAGAATAGAAACGATAGAAGGTATTTCAAAAGGTGAAATGCCCGGACTGGATGGACCGCATAATGCGATCGTGGCAACCTATGGCTACAGGCGGGAAGATTCCAGGTTCAGAGTTAACAATGCTATAAAGGGCTGCGGTTTCCTTCCTAAAAGAGAGAAAATAAAAGAGATAAATCAGATGCTGGCAGAAACCGATACTTTGCACTTTATGAAGAAACTGGAGATACTGATAGGAATGTATGAAAAAGCAGATTCACTCTTTGATATGAATAAACAGGTTTCGCTGGAATTGTATGCAGTTCCGGAGCGGGGAACACAAACCTTCCTGAACCAGATGACAGATCCCACCTCCGTGCTTGTCTATATGGATATCCCCACATTTAAGCTTAAAACCATAGCTTATCTGTTACATCCGGAGAATCCGGCTCTCACAGATTATGAAAAAGATATTGTGGAATATATTAATCTTATTCATAGTTATTTTCATGGTCAGTTCAGCAAAGATTTCATTGCGGTGGTTTACAATGTTATCGAAGTTTATAATAGTTCACCCGGGAGTGAAAACGGAAGAGGTAAGAAGATAGTTCCATAAGATAGAATTACCTATCTTTTAAGTGATTTTTATAAAAGTAGTATATCTTATTAAAATAGAAAAAGAGGAAAAATATGGGAAGCATGGTTTCACCAAAACTGAAAAGACAAATGCCGTGGTATACGATCTCGATCTTTTTAACGGTTTTAGGAACAATATCGATAATATTATTGTTTTTTGTGTACTACTTCATTAGAACTGACATTATATTCTGGTGTATTCAGGTAAGCTGGATAACGGTTCTTTTAGGTTCTACCATAGAAATATGCAGACAGGAATCTTTACGTAAACATTCAGATACAGAACTTGAAATTGAACTTCAGCAAAAGCGGAGACTACTAAAAGAGGTTTATTACCGCATAACAAATAATATGCAGATAATTTCCAGTATGCTCAAAATTCAGAAAGATACTACAGGGAATAAAGAAGCGAAGAAACTCTTTATGGAAAGCGATAATAGGGTAATATCAATGGCTCTTGCTCATAAAAATCTTTATGAAGCAGATGACTTTGTAAATATTAATTTTGCAGATTATGTAGGAAGTATTTTAAGACACCTTTTCGGTACTTATGCAAATGATTCGAATTCTATAGAATTGATTACGAATATCGAAGTTGATTTTGTTGATGTCAGCATAGCTCTGCCTTGTGGATTGATCATCAACGAACTTGTTTCTAATTCACTGAAATATGCTTTTCCAAAAGGAAATAAGGGTGAAATAAATATTTCTTTGCAGAAAGATGAGAATGATAATTATGTGCTTATTGTTAGTGATAATGGCGTTGGAATTCCAAAAAATATTGATATCAGAAATACCAGGACTTTTGGCATGCAGCTTGTGAATATTCTTGTAGATCAACTTCACAGCACAGTTGAACTGGACAGGAAAAATGGAACTTCGGTGAAAATAAGTTTTAAGAAAGTTATTAATGAAACGGTCTAATCTTTTATAAGTGACAATCTATTTTTGGATAAGATAAGATTTAAAAATGTAAAATGTGTAAAATGAAAAATGAGAAGAAACTTTCCGAAACCTCTTACGAAGAGATTCTTGAAGATAGATTTCGGAAAGTTATAGCTAATTGCTGAAACTATTTCAACAGTAACATCCTCTTTGTTTTATCATAACCGTTTGTTCGCAATCTATAGAAATAAATTCCGGAAGATACCGGTTTTCCATTTGAATCTTTTCCGTTCCAAACTACTGAATGATATCCTACATCCAATTTTTTGTTAACCAGTATTTTTACTCTTTGTCCCTTGATGTTATAGATAATTAATTCGGTGTTTTTCTCGGTGTCCTTGGTGGTAAATTTAATTGTAGTCTCCGGGTTGAAAGGATTGGGATAATTTCCATTCAGCATGGTAACAATGGAGATCAACTCGTTCCCTGCATCAACTTGCACGTAAGGAATTATTATAGTATCGGTCGGGTCACTTTCACTATTCTGACTGTATTCTGCTGTAACATAATATCCGTAATCTCCGCTATTGAACAAAGAATCCACATAGGTCAAAGCCTCGGTTGTATCCAGAAGTGTGAACGCTCCGCTATCTACATTCCGATAGATATTATAATGCTGGAAATCTCTTGAATTATCAGTATTATTCATATTTGCTGATCTATCCGTTCCAGACTGTTCCCACGTTAAAGTAACATAACAATCTTCCAATTCTCCTTCAAGATCGATGGGAGGAGCAAGGTAGTAAAGCACAAAATCTACGGTTGTTGTCTGATCTTCAAAAACTTCTACATCATAAACTGTGATAGTTTCATAACCTGCAAGACTTGCAGTTACATCGAAAATTCCTACAGGGCTTGTAAAAGAATAGTCCCCGCCGGCATTCGGACTGGTCGATCCATAACAGGTGGAGATTATTACATCTTCTATGTTCCCGGTTGGCAGAAGCGTTACTTGCCCGGCAATTGTGCCGTTTATCAAAGACAATGTGGGGAAGACTATATAATCTACCCAGGCACAATCTTCCGGTAGAGAAGTACTGCCGTCGCTGCTGTCTTTTACATATACCCACGTAAATGTGTGTGTTCCTGAAGTTACCGGGTAACCGGCATAAGTCCAGGGAGTGGAACCATCGGATTCCGGTTGATAACGACCCGCTTCCACATCATCTATAAAGAAGATCAATCCGTCATAAAAATAAGTTTGGGAAGGACTGTATTCACAGGCTACGCGGTAATAAAAACTGATCTCACCATCTGCTACAACATCTACAGTTAAATTCATAAAAGACGCCTGGTTGTGAGTAATGGGATAAGATTTCGCACTGGCAGTTCCACTGTAAAAACTATCCGTCGCAATGTTCCAGTTTACATCCGGTATAGTATCGATTATCGAAAAATCTTCGATCGGGTTTACATTCGGCCAGGAAATATTACAGCCGACAAATTCCCATGGGAAACTTGAGAAACCACCCGATTCAAAATCTTCAATGAATATACCGACCGATGTGTCGTAATTCCTGGTAACGATATATTCTCCGGCTGTCACATTATAGATGAAAGTGACAGGAGTTCCAAATGTGATCTCATCACTGGCAGTTACTGTGTAAACAGCATCCTCGAAGGACTGGCTGCCTATTTCTCCCAGGTTTACCGGACTTTGCACAATAGTGATAAGTTGATTTGAACAAGATAGATCGGCAATTGCTTCGGGTGATGAAGCATGTCCGTCATTATAGGTGGGAATGGTGATCGTAACCGTTTCTCCGGGATCGAGAACTCCGTTGTTATTACCGGCGGCATCATCGATGATCATTTCATCTGCCCATAATACAGGTGCATAAGCTTCTATCACAAAATTGGATAACCAGGTATTAGTTCCATCTGCAGCACTCACCTGGAATAAGAACATGTGTTCATCCGGAATAGAATCGCATACTTCCACAGAAAAACCATCGGCTACCGTTGCTACTGCTCCCGCTGCGATGTTTCCATAAAATTCTGTAGGATCTGTAATGGTTATGTATTGGTCATCTGTACTCAGGGTAACGGTTACATTATCTGCCTGGTCGATTCCCACATTTTCCACACTTATGGTAAGAAGGATAAATTCTCCGTAATCCATTAAGTCATTGCCATTTCCAGCCGAATCATCCATAGTGTAGGAATCAAATAATACATAAGGTCCTGCAGGAGGGATAACATCGACTTGAGCTGAATATCGGTAATAGTCCTGTTTGGTAACAGTAACATCGATAACCACACCCGGCAATTGTTGGACAATAGGAATATCTACAGGTGCACCGGTTCCTTCTCCCACTCCTATCAGAACTCCGTTCACAGTTAACCCGATAAGAGAACCGTCATCTGCTATAATAGTGAAGTAATCTAATGCGCTAAGAAGTACCGGATCGTGAATTACAGTAAGGTTTTGAGGAATAACAGAATAGACAGTGCTGAACGCATCACCGTGATGATGGAACAAGTTATAGGTTACTTCTTTATTGTTTGTATTATAAGGCCAGTTAGATTGCTGCAGGAAGTATTTTCCGGCTGAATTGGCAAAAGCAGGAAGTATTCCTCTGTGCTCGGGAGTTGTGCCGTATTGAGGTAAGAAGTCAGTCCACATATTGTCGTACATACCCCAAACGAATGTATCATTTACGAAAGAATATGAAACTTCAGATGCAGCAATGATGCCAAGACATCCGGCATTTTCGCCATTATATGTATGTCTGTGAAATGTCTCTGCAAAACATTCACCGGTAATATTATACTTACCGGTAAGACAGTTGATGGAAAATACATAAACCAGGTCACTATTGGTTAAGCTGTTTATATGACTGGATTGGAAAGCGGGTTCACCCCAGCCTGTTGTGCCGCCGTGATCTCTATGCTGAAGCATGAAGGCACCACTATTGATCGAGTTTATAACCATAGTGGCAGTACCACCGGTAAAACCTCCTAATTCCTGTGGTGTATTGGGAATATAACCCAGTCCATCAGGACCAAATACATTCATTATCATATTTGTATTCTGGTTTGTTGACCATGGACCTGTAGTGTGATTATTTGCAGGATAACCCAGAGCATTTATTCTTACACTTGTTTTTCCAAGTTCATTATTAAAGAAACCGCCTACAGTTTCAGAACATATCTGAAACCACCTGTCATCCTGCCAACCGAGTGCTGTGATCGGATGATCATAAAAATCGGGATTGGTGGGAGGTGTACGTTCATTATCGAGGAACTTGGTTACCATCGTTTGAAGATGGGTCTCGTTCTGTGCTGTCATTCTGGCTAAAGTAACATCGGGCATTTGGTTGCCGCTTACATCGGCATAGATGTTGTCTGACGCACAGTAGCTATTGTAAATGGGAGAGACAACGGTGCTGCCTGTTGTACCGTAATCGCCCAGCAGAAGAATAGCTGCTGGTGCAGGATCCCAGCCGGTACCGGCAGCCATGATATCATCGATGTAGTTTTCTATAGCTGTAGGTGTGTTACCTCCGACTTCGGCTGTGGTTTTGATCACAGTGGAAATACCCTGCATGGTTCGGAAAACTTTGATCGAATCTGCCCAGGCTAAAAAGACAGCATCATCGGGGCAGATGATAAGATATTCGGCACCATCTCTGCTGTTTGTATGATTGTAATTCATTACAGGCAGTGATCCATAGTTCAGGAAAGTATCGGCAAATATCGGGTCCCACCATCTGCTGCGCAGGTTATCCGCACCAAAATGTCCATTACCACCAATGAAATCGACTTCCAACTCGATATCACGATAAACGATGAGTTCTTTGGTTACAGGATTGTATTGGAATGGTGTGATACCCACCATCACAGCATCGACTCCGCGAATCATGGTTACATCACCAAGCTGAACAGGATTAGCCGGATAGAAAGCATCTCGATTATAGATGCTTAAATCCCTGCTGTAATCCAGCGGACCTTCTTCCGTGTCCAATGGAATACGGGGAGCGGGTGCCATTTCTATGTTGTGAAATACTTCGGTGCGAGAAGATACAATGTGCAAAGAAGCCATAGCTCCCTGCGGCAGTGCAAGATATCTTCCGTTACCGGGAAGATTGGGTGCTCCCGCTTCATTCTGCAGGAAAGTGTTGGGAAGTATGATGCTCTGCATTTCTTCCCCGTTTATCCTGACATCCTCCAGGGTAAACTCGCTAATGGAAAATGTGATTCCCACTCCGGAACCACTTATCCGGTTAAGATTGAACCCTGCTTCGTTCAATGCGTCATCGTAAGTGACAATCCTGGCATTTAACCCCAGACTTAAAAGTAATAAAACGAAAATAAAAATTACTGATTTTCTCATGATCTTCTCCTATTTTTTTAATTTTTTTTCATCTGTGCATTTTTACATAACTCACCGCTTTTATGTCAAATACAATTTTAATGTGCATATTCCATTCAT
>JAUVLE010000173.1 GCA_030595905.1 Candidatus Cloacimonadota bacterium
GCAACGCTTCCGGCAGGACCTGCTCCGATCACCACAATATCATATCTATCTTGTACCATTACTCACCTTTCTCGATAGCTTTTGCGGGGCATACTTTCAAACAATTCAGGCAATTAGTGCATTTTTTATTATCGATCTTTACTTCAAATTCAGAGACGATGATAGCATCAGCGGGACACACCGCAACGCAGGTTCCACATATATCACAAAGGTCTTTATTAATTTTCATTTTTACTCCGACGATTTCATAATAAATTACAGCATATAATTTACTTTTCGATGGTCAATCAATCTGAAAGATGAACCTTTTAAACTAAAAATAATATTATAGCTTTCATCTGGTTTTAAAATAACATCTTTATTCATAACTTTTATTTTCCAGGAATCACGTTTTGGAATAAAATTCTTCAGCAGGAATTTTGGATTTGGATTTCCCTGTCCGAACGGCTGTAAATTATGAATATCTAATTGCATGTAATCATCAAATTTATCGATCTCATCAATTGTGAAGACCGCATCGATATCGATCTTTTTGTTATCTTCGATAATTCCTTTCTTCACCTCGACATATTCTTTGAATTTTTTTCTGAATTTATTTATATTCTTCTTTTTTATAGTAAATCCTGCTGCCCTTGCATGACCGCCGTATTGTATAAGGTATTGTTTGCAAAAACAGAATGATTCAACCAAATTGAAACCTTCGGTACATCTTGCTTCGCCCGCAACAATATTTCCTTTTTCTTTTAGAAAAACGGTGGGAATTTGAAACTGCTTAGAAATTTTTGTTGAAAAATATCCCAGCAGTTCAACAGGAATTATATTCTCGTTATCAAAGAAGATGAAGTGATTATCAAAGCTTTCCGATTTTATTTTATCGTAATGTTCCATTACTTTATACAGGTTTTCTTTGTGTTTTCTTTGCATATTAATAAGTTGATCAATGATATTTGTTTTTTCATTTTCCGGTGCCAGCAGTAATTCTAATCCCTTGTTTTTTCCATTTAGATCTCTACCGTTGGAAAAAATTCTTATTATGTATCGTATTATCTTTATCTTCTTATAACAATTATCGGCATTCCATAAATATTTATCTAATTTCCGTAACGTTGTATCATCGAAATCAAACCAATTATTTATAACCTTTTTTACGAATATCCGGTTTACACCGATCAGGGGAACTTTGTCTGAAATGGTTCCTGCAGCAACCCAGAACAGGTAATTGCTATCGATCTCGCTATTTAATATTTCGGCAATATTCCGGATCAAAAAATATGTGACGCCGACACCTGCCAGCATATCGAATGGATAATCACAATCGCTTTGTTTCGGATTAACGATAGCATAGGCTTGGGGAATCTTGTTTTCCTGCACTATATGGTGATCGGTTACGATAACATCACATCCCAGGTTTTGGAGTTTTTCGATAGCTTCCGAACAGGATATTCCGCCATCTACCGTGATCACAAGGTTAAAATTCTCTTTCTCGACTTTATTTATAAAATTTTCCTGCATTCCATGATTATCTACAAGGCGATTTGGAATATAATAATAATGATTTTGTGAACCTATTTTTTCTAAAAAATCAAATAAAATATAAGCGGAAGTAATGCCGTCAACATCGTCATGACCGTAGATTATTATTTTTTCTTTTCTGTGAATAGCCCGGATAATTCTTTCCGAAGCTTTTTTTATATCTTTCATTAATGAAATATCCGGCATGTCGTTCATAGAAAAAGAAAAGAAGGAATCAGGTAAATTCCTGTTCTTCTTGATCTGATCAACAATTGAACAATCTATTTTGTCGTAATAACTCCACCTGAAACCCATTAATGTTTTTACCTTCGATCTGCTTCTGGAATATCTCTGTGCTCAATTTTTTTGTGTTTCTTTTTAAAAACATCAAACCCAGATACACCAATAGTGATCATAAACGATCTATCACTGATCCCGTGAATATCCGTATCGCCGCGTGTAAGATATTTGGCGGCAAATTCTATTTTTGTGTTAGGTGATTTTAAGGGAATTGAAATTCCCAGAGAAACAGCCTTTTCTATTATATCTTCTTCATTTTTCCGGAAAGGAAGCTTGCGAAGATAACCTCCAAACCTCAGCGGTATTCTTTCAAACCATTTTCCATAACCACTCAGCGGATCGTATGCAAAACCCAACCCGAATTTATAAGTGTTTTCATCATACGTCTCCGTATTTTCCCACATTTCATATTGACCATCAAAAGATATTTTATATTTTTCTGTAAATTTCCAGGTGATTCCACCGGCAAACTTATTTGGAAGCTCATATAAAATATCATCCGCCAGACCTAAAGTATCTACGTATGGAGAATGTCCGTATTTGTATGTGGATTCTCCCTTTAGTTCCGTAAACAATGTGTAGGCTGCACCTAAAGATATATTCCCGATCTTCTTACTGATCCCTGCAGAAAACCCCGGATTTTTAAATGTCTTTTCAATTTCATATTTTGTGTCTGTATAATCGGTGTCGTCAAAATCGAGCTTCCAATACCTGATCCTGTGCCCAAAATAGTAATTGAAAGATACGCCAAGATTAAAATGCGGATTCTTGATGGCATAACTAATATCTGCTTTATATACATTGGAGGCGACCCTGTTGATCTCGTTATATTCCAGAGTATCTCCGGTGCTGTTCGTCCATTCCGAAAGTTCTTCGTTTTCCAGGTTTCCCGAAAATACCATATTAAAATTAAAGCCAAGCCTGTGAGATTTTATTGGTACAACTACCGTAAAGTAGGGAAGAGCTAAACCATCATCTCTGAAACTGTTGTCCTGGTCATCATAATACCACATATATCCCATCGAAACGGCTGTGGATAATATTACTTTATTTGAAGTTGCCATTACGGACGGATTTGATATATTCTGATTCATTCTGAAAAGATCTGCGCAACCTGTCTCTCCCATTCCAAGCCCATAAACATCATTTCCGCAGAACTGGTTTGGTAAGCCATAGAACGAAAAAATCGAATTACCAAAAAGAGAGCTTGATAAAACAAGCAGAACTATTAATATTTTATTTCGCATTATTTCTCCCGTTAAATTATCGTTTAAGAAATATCATTTTGGCAAGAATATCTTGTAGCTGATCCTTAAACTTTTACAAAAAAAATTACTATATTATCTTTGTCAATTTTAAGTTAACCTGCAAAAGAAAACGATAAGATATATCCCAAATAATGCAGTAAAAATTAGATATTTATTTCAAATAATTATTACACAAAAAAAACCAAAAAATAACCCCATCGTTTACGGTGGGAAAAATAACTGATAAGATGTGTTTGTACGCCGTTCACGGCGTTCTTAAAGTAAGTTTAATAACACCGTAAACGCCGGAGCTATTGAATTATTTCTCTACAAAGTTTCCGTATTGGGTTAAAAACATTCCACTGCTACGCAGTTTTGAAGATTACATAATTTCAATAATCAACAGAGAAATTTTATTATTTATTTAATTACCTGAAACGTCTATTTCTTCTTAGCCTCTTCTCCTCTATCAATATATCCAGATCACCAAGTTTTAAATTAGGATTTTCGGTTATCACGCTTTGTAACAATCTTAATTCACCGATATAAGAAATTACCTGATAAAACATTTTATTGCTGAATTGGGCAACATACTGATGAGTATAATTTGTGACAGTAGTAAAACCTTGAAAGTAATAAACAGAATCTGCAGAACCACAATTATAAACAAGATATGCATCTACAGCAACAGGATCACCAAAGATTGTAGTATCCACAGTAGTCCAGGTTATTATGGCATCCGGATGAACAATATTAACCTGTACATTTGCAGGTGGTGCTGGCTGGTCAGTGCTAAAGACAGTAATATAATCCATCTTTGTTTCTGTATCCGTAGAATCATTATCATCTGTCACAGTTAGTGAAACTGTATAAATTCCCGGCAACAGGTATTCATTACCAGAGTTCTGCAAAGAAGAATTATTTTCATCTCCAAAATCCCAATACCATTCATCAATAATTACAGAACCATGAGTTGAAAGGTCAGTAAAATAAACTGTTAAAGGAGAATACCCTTGAGTCACATCAGAAATAAATTCTGCTGTAGGTGGTATATCATCTTGATCAAAATAATACGCTCCCATATCTGCTATTGTGCCATCCGGGTCTAATGGTGATGCCGGATCTCCAGCATCTATACATGGGGAAGTTGACTGCAGGTGGTAATCTCCATTTACTGGATCCACAAATAGCGGGTCTGTTGATATATTCCCTATTCCTGGCCACAAAAAACTTTCAATATTTGAATAGGTTATAGTTACTGATCCACCACTAGGACCAGCAACTATACAGATTTCATCAGGTGGGTTATTCAACAAAATTGAGTTCTTTATACTTACGTGAGAATTATATCCGTAAATCCCGCCACCATCATTTAAAGCAGAATTATTTGAAATAGTTGTATTATCCAAGCTAAGGTTGGAACTCTCACAATATATCCCACCACCTTCTGCAATAATCCCAGAATAAGCAGAATTATATGAAATTGTTACATTTTTCAAAGTCGGACTGGAACCATAAATACAGTAAATCCCACCACCAGAATAAGCAGAATTATCTGCTATTGTCACATTATCTAAAATTGGACTACATACATATTCACAGTAAATCCCCCCCCCTAAACCATAATTAGTAGTATTATTTGATATTGATACATTCTGTAGGCTTGGACTGCAATAAGAGAGGCAATAAATCCCAGCTCCTTCACTAGGTGAGATATTGCTTGCTATTGTTACATTCTCAAGATATGGACTTGAATGACTGTAACAGTGGACTCCTCCACCTTCATTTGTAACAGAATTATTTGAAATAATCACATCAAATAAATTTGGACTTGAATAACTTTCACAGCTAATTCCTCCACCATTATATGCAGAATTACCTGCAATTGTTACATTCTGAATAATCGGACTGGAATTATCCCAACAGTAAATTCCTCCACCATGTCCATGAGACCCGGAAGAAGAATTACCAGATATTGTTACATTCTGAATAATCGGATTGGAATTACTCATACAGAGTATTCCACCGCCAGTATAATAACCAAAATTACCTGTTATTGCTAAATTCTCTAAACATGGACTAGAATTATCAACGTAGATCCCGCCACCACTGTCAGCATACCCATTTGTAATTGTAAAACCGCATAAAACTGCTGTAGAGTCCTCACTACTTTCAAAAGCAACAACACTACCACTACTATTCCCATCAATTATTGTTGAAGAAATATAGGTTGTATCTGCAGTAGTTAAAAATAGCGAAGCAACTGTAACCAGTTTTCCATTATAATTAATATTCTCTACATAAGTTCCTGATTGTACAAGAACAGTATCTGTATCAGCAGAAACATTAATTCCATGTTGAATTGTAGCAAATGGATTTTGTTCCCATCCAGTTCCGGTTATATCCGAACCAGTTATAGATATATACCAAACGGGACCAAAATGTTGATGATAATAATAAGCTCCCATATCTGCTCTTGTACCGTCAGGATCTAATGGTGATGCCGGATCTCCGGCATCTATACACGGGGAAGTTGGTTGCAGGTGATAATTTCCGTTACCAGAATCTACAAATAACGGATCGCTATCGATATTACCAGTTCCTGCCCAACCACCCTGGATATCCGAATATGTTGCTGTAACTGAACCGGACCAAATATAGATCTCTTCAGGTGAATTATTCCACAGGATAGAATTTATTATACTCGGATTGGAATCATCACAGTAAATCCCACCACCATAACCTGCAGCAGAATTACCTGATATTGTTACATTCTGAAGACTCGGACTGGAATTACTAGAGCACCAAATCCCACCACCTTTTCCATACATCCCAGAAGCAGAATTACCTATTATTATTACATTCTGTAAACTCGGGCTGGAATAATTATGACAAAAAATCCCACCACCCAATTCTGCGTAGTTATTTGATAAAGTTACATTTTGCAAATTTGGGCTGGAATTATCATAGCAGTAAATCCCACCACCTTCAGAACTAGCAGAATTATCTATTATTATTACATTTACTAAACTCGGACTGGATACATAAAAGAAAATCCCACCACCATAAGTTGCTAAACCATGTGTAATTGTGAAACCATATAGAACTGCGGATGAATTCTCACCAGAATAAAAGGTTACGACATGATCAATACCATTTCCATCAATTATTGTTGAAGAAATATAAGTTGGATTATGGGTTGTTAAGAATAAAGAGCCAACTGTAATCAGTTTTCCATTGTAGTTAATATTCTCAAAGTACGTTCCGGGTTGTACAAGAACAGTGTC
>JAUVLE010000305.1 GCA_030595905.1 Candidatus Cloacimonadota bacterium
CATTAAAGTGTAACGAGAGAATCGGTAAAGTTGAAGAAATAATCACGGATCTCACAAATATCGCTGGTATATACAAGTATTGGAAGAAATATAATAAAGCTCTGGAATACTATGATAAAATATTAAAGATTCACGAATTAAGAAAGAACAAAAACGAAATAGCACAAACATTTAGAAGCATCGGGAATGTTTATAAAAACCTTGGAGATAATGAGAAAGCAGTTGAATATCACGTAAAAGCATTAAAATTTGAAGAAGATAATATCAAAGTAATGATCAGGGATGACTACCTTTATCTTTCGGAATTCTATGCCGAAATGGGAAAAGACGAAAAAGCTTTGGAATATTATAAATTATATACTACAATGAGAGACACTCTTATGAAAGAAGAAAGCTCTCAAGAAATCGCTGTTATGCAGCAGCGTTACGAAAACGAAAAAGAGAAAAAACAGATAGAGATGCTGAAAAAGGATAAAGAAATAGGTAATCTGGAGAAAAAACAACTTCTTCTGGAGAAGGAGAAACAGGAAAAAATCTATGAAGTCTCCAGAAGAAAAGACCAAATAGAAATCCTTAACAAAGATAAGGCTATTCGAGAATTTCAATTAAATCGGGAAAGATTACGCACTGAAAAGAAGATGGATGATTTTGAAAAGGACAAAGAGATCAAAGAACTTGAACTATCGAAAAAAGAGATTCTTTTATCAAAACAAAAAATTCTTCAAAAGTATTATATGATCATTATCATTTTATTTGTCATCTTTGCTGTGGTCAGTGTAAACCAATATTTAATCGTGAGAAAAGTTAATAAGCAGCTAAATGAAAGTAATAAGCATCTTAACGAAGCCTACAAGGAACTCGAATTAGTTGCAAAAACAGACCCGCTTACTAAACTTTCTAACCGCAGAGATATTATTGAAAAGATCGAAAACGAGAAAAAAAGATTTGGCAGAAATGGAAATCCTTTTGTTTTGATCATGGCAGATATTGATAATTTTAAATCTGTAAACGATAGATTTGGTCATGATGGTGGAGATTTTATCCTTGAGTCGATATCGACATTGATGATCTCATTAGTGAGAAAGCAGGATGTTGTAGGGCGTTGGGGTGGTGAAGAATTTCTTCTTCTTCTTCCTGAAACCAATCTTGAAGGCGGTAAAGCTCTCGCAGAAAAAATAAGAAAAAGCATTTCAATTACCCCATATATATTCAACGATAATAAAATTCCTCTTACAGTAACATTCGGTGTTAGTGTTTATAATAAACCTATGGATATTGACCTCTGCATCAAATATTCCGACGAAGCCTTATACAAGGGAAAAAGAAGAGGAAAAAATTGTGTGATCACTTCAAAACAAGATGATAAAAATCCGATAATTGGAATAGAAAAAAATAATTTTTTATCCGGATAATTTATAAATTAAAAAAAAATATTTTATGGAGTAAAATATTGAAGAAAGTTTTTTTCTTTATTTTTTTATTATTTTCCTTTAGTTGTTTTTGTGCAGAGTCAGAGATCGATAGCCTGAAATTAGAGTTGAAAAGAACAACTGATGAGGAAAAACTCGAAGTATTAAATGAAATTCTTTTGCATTCTAATGATCTGCCGATAAAAGAAAGTATTGATTATTGTAAACAAACAATAGATCTTTCAAAAAAACTTAATAACAATAAAACAGAAGCGGATGTTTATCTGATACTCGGTTATTTATATGAAAGGCAAAATGATTTAAAAAACGCTTTATATTTTTCTAAAAAGCATTTAACATTGATCAATACATTACATAACATGGAAATTAACGAACGTTTTTCTAAGATGCAAAAGAAGTACGAAAATGAAAAAGACCAGGTTTCAAGACAGATAATATTTAGAAACACATTTATGATAGCTTTTCTGATCCTTCTTAATATTGCTTTTATCATTTTCAATCGTTATCGAAAAAAATTATATGCACATAGAGAATTGGAAGAAGCTCATGATAAATTAGAAACAATAGCCAGGAAAGATCCTCTTACAAACCTTTCTAACAGGCGTGATATGAAGGAAAAGATCCTGTATGAGAAAAATCGTTTTGAAAGAAGTGAAAAACCATTCGTTATCATTATGTCGGATATTGATTTTTTCAAGCAGGTTAATGACAAATTTGGGCATGATTGTGGTGATTATGTATTGAAAACGATATCTAATATATTATTTTCATCTATCAGAAAGCAGGACATTGTGGGACGTTGGGGTGGTGAAGAGTTTATACTTTTACTTCCGGAAACTAATTTGAAAGGCGGAAAGATCGTTGCAGAAAAAATCAGGAAGAAAATATATAAAACAGAATTCATATATCAGAAAAATAAGATACCTATCAGAATGACTTTTGGTGTAAGTGTCTTTAAGTTACATCAGGAAATCAATGAATGTATTATTGAAGCAGATAAAGCGCTTTATAAAGGAAAAAGAAACGGAAGAAATAAAGTTGTTCTGGCTGAATAATTTTTATTCGTAATAATATATTGCCTTGATAGGATCGATCTTTGAAGCTTTTATTGCAGGATAAAGACCGGAAGTTATTCCGATGATAACACTAAATCCTATCCCGAGTAAAATCCCTTCAAT
>JAUVLE010000248.1 GCA_030595905.1 Candidatus Cloacimonadota bacterium
TCAGATGTTTCGATTATTCAGAGTTTATAATAATTCAAATAAAAGGGCATAACAAAACACTCCACATTCAGATTGAAAGAAAAGCAAGAAGAACGTGGCAGTGTCCAAACATTAAGTGCAATAGAAAATTAAAGAAAAAAAATGAGTTAAAAAATAATTAACTCAAAAAAAAACTCAAAAGAGTAAAAAAAGGAGAAGAAAATGAAAAAGATTACAATGTTTGTACTGTTACTAACAGTAATGGTTTTTAGTTTAAACGCAGAGATTTTTAGAGTAAATGACACCCCAACTGCTTATGCACCTTACGCAACAATTGGAGAAGCAATAACCGTAGCAGTCGCAGGTGATACAATTTTGGTAGAGGGAGGAGATTATTCAGGATTTAGCGTGGACAAGTGTCTTACAATATTAGGTCCTGGAAATATTATGCTCACTGGTGCAAACTGGAATAACTCTCGAGCTAAAATAACGAATAGTGTAAGTCTTACGAGTGGTTCTGAGGGGACTATCATTTCAGGTTTTTATTTTTATTACCAAGGATACAGTTCTGGAACTCTCTCTATCAGTGCAAATAATATAACTATTGAAAACTCCAGCTTTTATTATCACTATAAAATATCTGTTAATACGGCAACAGATATTGATATTAAAAGATGCTGGGATTTAAAACTATATTTAGGTACAAGTTCAAATGTTAATTGCTATAATAGTAAACTTATAGAACTGCAAAATAATGGAAGTGAGTTGTTTCTTTTTAACAATATCATTACCTGTGGAGAAGTCTCAGTTCAAAATACTTATGCATATAACAACATTTTTACAAGTACCATTTTTTCAATAGAATCAAGCACAAATATTGATAATATTTTTCAATACAATGTGTGTGCTGGTGATTTTTTGAGCCCATACTTAAATAATATTCTTGATGTAAATATGGCGGCACAATTTACACAAGGTCCAAATGATACATATTATGAGCTAACCAATGACAGTGTTGCTATCGGTGCCGGAATGAATGGCGAAGATTGTGGTATGTTTGGTGGAGTTACACCTTACAAGCCAGACGGAATTCCTTGGCAGATACCTACTATTATTGAGTTTGAAGTAACTGAATCGGCAAATTCTATCAATGTGCAAATTGGAGCAAAAAACAATCCGTCTCCGACGAATCCTGCTCCGAGATCAAGAAGTAGAAGAGATTAATTATGAAACAGAAAAACATTTTTTTCTGGATAATGTTTTTCTTATTTCTGTTCAGTAATAATATCATTTGTGCAGAAGATTCTATTAGAAATAATAGAGAGTTTCCGGGATTGCCTTTTAATCCAATTCCAACCAATCTGGAGACCGGAATTGATATTGATATTGAACTAAGTTGGGAAAACGGGGAAAATACTGATTTTGTCGATGTTTACTTTAGCTCTAATGAATCGCTTGTAGATTTAAAAGATCCAAGTGTGAAAGTAATAACTGAAGAACTGATTAATCATTATACTCCCGGTACATTGGAGTACAATATTCAATATTATTGGAGAATTGTTTCCAAAAATACTGAAGGTTTTGAAACGGATGGTTCCGTTTGGTCTTTTACAACACTATTCCGTATAGATCAATTTCCATTTTCTGAAAGTTTTGAGATACAGTTTCCGCCTGAAAATTGGACAATATCAGACATAAATAATAATGATGGAGATTGGATTTGGAACAATAACACAAATCAACCTGCTGGAGGAGGAGTAGCAAATGGTGAACATTTAGTCTATTTTAATTCATATTCTTCTTCTATTGATAGCAGTACACGTTTAGAAACACCAAGTTTTGATTTTTCAGAAAGACAGGATATGTATATATCTTTTCAGATGTTTCACGATTTAGGAGAACCTAATTCTGATGATGTTTTGATTATACAAATATTTAATACTTTGGAAAGAACTTGGTCATACTTAGAGACAATTCATAGGAATGACGGCTCAGAGGGTTGGAAAAGACATCTTGTAGAATTAGATAATTATACCGGTGAATCAAATGTTCAAATTGGTTTTTTAGGTGTTAGTCAAAGTGGTAACGATATTCATATTGATAATGTATTCATTGATGAACATATCCAATTAGCTTCAGATCCAATTCCAACTCAACTGAATTCAGGTGAGTATTATTTTGATACTGATCCGGGATATGGTAATGGTACGGAGTTTTCTTTTACATCAGGAGACAATATCAATATAGATTTTGATATTCCGCTTAGTTCTTTAAGTCCTGGATCTCATATTCTTTTTGTTAGAATTCGCAATGAATCCGGTATGTGGACTGAAACTGCAAATTATATTTTTGCCAGACCAATGGATGTTTTTATAGAAACTTATCCTGACTCAATAGCTCCAATACTTGTATCAGGTGAGTATTTTGTAGATATTGATCCCGGTTTCAACGAAGCAGAAGAGTTTACCTTTACTCCTTCTGATTCAATTAATGTTGAACTTGATTTTTCAAAACTAGGTTACAATGCCGGACAACATATTCTTGGATACAGGATAAGAAATGAATCAGGATTTTGGAGTGAAACAGCATTAACTAATTTTGTAATAATGGATACGATATTTGTTGAAGTTCAACCTGATCCTATTGCTCCACAATTAATATTAGGAGAATATTTTGTCGATATTGATCCCGGTTTTACTAATGGGATTGAATTTACATTCAATCAAGCTGATAGTGTTGAGATAAATTTGGAATTATTAAAGGAAGGATATTCTGCAGGGAGACACATTATAGGCTATAGGATAAAAAATGAATCCGGTTTCTGGAGTGAAACAGCATTAACCTCATTTGAAGTTATGGATACTTTGTTTATCGAAGTTCAACCTGATCCTATTGCTCCACAATTAATATTAGGAGAATATTTTGTTGATAATGATCCCGGTTTTACCAATGGGATTGAATTTACATTCAATCAAGCTGATAGTGTTCAAATAAATTTGGAATTATTAAAAGAAGAATATTCTGCAGGACGACACATTATAGGCTATAGGATAAAAAATGAATCCGGTTTCTGGAGTGAAACTGCTTTAACCTCGTTTGAAGTAATGGATACTTTATTTATAGTAGTTCAATCTGATCCGCAAGCATCACAATTAAACTCCGGTGAATATTTTTTTGATGTTGATCCCGGTTTTGGAAACGGAGTTCCATTTTATTATCCATCTGCCGATTCACTAAATTATAGTTTTGATTATTCAAAAGAAAGTTTTGAACCCGGTTCTCATTTTTTAGGTGTCAGAATGAAAAACGAAGATGGATTTTGGTCTGAATCTGCAATATTTAGTTTCAGTATGCTTAGAGCCGATTATGTAGTTGTTGAACCTGATCCAGTACCGGAATTGATTACTTACTTATCTTTTTATTTTCACGATGAAAATGGTTCTTATGGTCCAATTGAATATAATGATTTTACTCCTTCAGATGAAATTAATTTAATGCTCAGTTTAGATACATCATCATATAGTTTAAACGATACTTCATATACTCACGTTACAGCTTATCGAGGTGATGGTACACATTCATTGCAAGCTTTTAGGCTTAACGAACCAATTAGCAATTTAGAAGCACCTCAAAATTTACAAATTGAGTATGTTAATGATCAAATTCATTTGTCGTGGGATCCAGTTTTTAGTGCTTCTTCATACAAAATATACAGAAATACAAATGAAATAGATCCTGCAAATGGAGAATGGATTTTAGTTCATCAAACCGAAGAAACTTCTTGTATTCTTGAAACCACGGAGATAAAAAGTTTCTACTACATAATTTCTTCTACAGAAAACATATCAATTAGAGGGTTTAGAAATGATTAATACCTTTAGTTGAATGCACTTAACAAAAATGCACACGCCATTCTTAATTTCAAAGTTTTATGGTTTGTT
>JAUVLE010000107.1 GCA_030595905.1 Candidatus Cloacimonadota bacterium
CTGAATGAACTTCTTTCTGATAATCGGTATCGATTGTATAAAGAACTTCTTATCGTCCAAAATGTTAATTTTGAAAAAATGATAAATACTTCCGAATGCCTTAATTATTTTCCATCCCTTTCTTTCAAAACTGAAACTGTAAGAGAATATAAATATAATAATTTTTTCACCGGTTATATAGGAAGAATAAACGAAACAGAATACTCGAACCTGAAAGATAAAGGATATTCTATAAATAGCTGTCTTGGAAAAAGCGGATTAGAAAAATATTATGAAGAGATATTAAAAGGAGAAGACGGGTATAAGATCATCCAAGTAGATGCAAGCGGACAGAATCTGCAGTTTTTCAAGCATAATCTTGATGAACTTCCTATAGATGGTGCGGACCTCATTCTTACAATTGATAATGACCTTCAGAATTTTATTGATTCCATTTTCCCACGTAACAATAATGGTGCTATTGTGGTGATGAACGTAAAAAACGGCGATATCCTGGCTTACGTAAGTAAACCGGATTTTGATCCGAATATTTTCAGCAGCAATATTTCTACTGCTCTGTGGAATAAAATATTAACCGACCCATCCAAACCGATGTTAGACAGAGTTATACACGGCACCTATCCTCCCGGTTCTGTGTATAAACCGGTTTTAGCACATCTGGGACTGGAAGAAAAAGTGCTGACCGAACGCACTAAACTTGCAAAATGCGAAGGAGGAATGCAATTTGGAAACAGGTTTTTTAAGTGCTGGTGGGCAAAAGGACACGGAAGATTGAATGTTGTAGATGCTATCAAAGTATCTTGCGATGTATTCTTTTATGACCTTTCAACATATTTTTCTTTAGACCAGGTCTGTGACTTTACAAAAAAAAATATGCTCACCATTAAAACAAACATCGATCTTCCGGGAGAAAGATCCGGTTTTTACCCAACCCGGAAATGGTTTATGCAAAATTATGGCAAAAATGTAGGAGTTATCGGTCATAAAGTAAACCTTGCCATCGGACAGGGAGAAATATTGGTAACACCACTTCAGATATGTTCATATTATGCTGCATTAGGAAATGATGGAAAATGGATGCGTCCTCATCTTCTAAAGAAAACAATAAGGAAAAGTATCTCCGGAGATTTTAAAACTGAAGAAAAAAAGCTACCTGTTTCTGAAATGAACATAAAATTAATACAGACAGCACTATATAAAACCGTAAATGAACAATATGGAACTGGTGGAGCTGCCAGTTTTCGCGAAATCGAGGTTTATGGAAAAACCGGTTCCGCAGAAAATCATATGGGGAAAAAAACACACTCATGGTTCGCAGGTTATGCAAAATGTAAAAAAGATGTAATTGCTTTTGTTGTTTTTCTGGAAAATGCAGGTCATGGAGGAAGTGTCTCTGCTCCTCTTGCTGCCAAGATCATTAGATTTTATGATCAATTGTAGGAAAAATGAGGAACTTTGACTGGAAAATTTTTATATTGCTGATATGCCTGCTGATATTTGGTGTTATCTCTATTTATTCTGCTTCTTCAAAAAAAATTGGTAATGATATTCAAACACAGGATTATTATCTGAAACAGATATGCTGGATAATTATTTCTATCATAATGCTTTTTTCCCTGCTCAGAATTCCTTATACTGTTATTGATTTTTTAATTGTTCCGGTTTATATAATAACTATTTTGCTATTAATAATAGTCCTTTTCATGCCGGAAATAAAAGGTTCACAACGATGGCTAATTCTCGGACCAATACATTTTCAACCCTCCGAACTGGCAAAACTGGTCACTATTTTGCTGGTCTCTAAAATAATATCCAAACCACATTTAACCGGGTGGAAAATAATTTCACGTTCATTTCCCATAGTTTTGTTACCAACTTTCTTGATCCTGTTAGAACCTGATCTGGGAACGTCATTAACTCTGATCGTAAGTTTGTTTATCATACTGGCGGTTTCTGAACTTTCCGGTTTTTATCTCATTTTGATAATCAGTCCGATATTAAGTATAATTACTTCATTCTCACCTGTCTTCTTTATCATATATATAATCTTGTTAATTTTAATTTTATATAAGATCAATCTTTCAAAGATCGTAATCGGCTTTACTGCTGTAGTAAATATTTTCTTTTTCTTCATAACGCCGGTGTTTTGGAACAGTTTGAAAGAATACCAGCAAAACAGGATATTATCTTTTATAAATCCAATGCGAGATCCTTTTGGAAGCGGATATCAGATAATCCAGGCAAAGATCGCCATTGGTTCCGGCGGATTGACTGGAAAAGGCTTTCTGGCAGGGACACAAAAGAACCTGAATTTTCTTCCAGAACACCATACTGACTTCATATTTTCTGTGATTGGTGAAGAATTTGGATTTTTAGGTTGCACGTTTCTTTTACTATTATTATTTTTGTTCCTGTATCTTATTGTTAGAAAAATAGCTCTTTTTAAAAGAAAAGAATATAAGTATACCACAGTTGGAATCCTGGCATACTTTACTTTTCAAATATTTATTAATGTCGGAATGAATATCGGTATTATGCCCACCACGGGTATTCCTTTACCGTTTATCAGTTATGGAGGTTCAAATATTCTCATTAATATTCTTTCAGTGGGAATTATTTTGAAATATCTAACCATGAGAAGTATTTTTAAATAGGAGGGTATTATGTTCAATTTTTTACTTGTTTTTACGCTTATTTTTTCAAGTTGTTTCTTTGGTTCTATCACAGATTTTTCCGACAAAGATATTGTGGGAAAACAAAACTCTGTTATTAATTCCGGTTTTGAAGATGGTGATTATCAATATAATCATATGCCGGAAAACTGGAAGGTTCTTGATGAACCCAATGAAAATGTTTTCTGGGATAACACTAATTTTTTTAATGGAGAAAAAAGCCTGAAAATAGAGCATCCGTCATCCAAGATAAGCATTATTTCCGAAGCTTTTGAGATCGATCCTGAAGCTGTTTATTATTCCAGATGCTTTATTAAAACAAATTATCAGTCAAATCACTCGATAACTTTCAGGTTTCTGGCATTCAATGCAAAAGGTAAACGGGTAGATAAATTCAGCGTTAAAAATTATCCGAAAACAGATTGGACACAAGTTGAACTTACATCCGGTTTTTTTAATAGAAATGCCAAGTTTGGAAGAATAATAATTTCCTTTCCAAAAAGACCGGATAAAATATTCTGGATTGATGATGTGGAAAGTTATAATGTATATAAAATTCAAAAATAGATGGAGGAATAATGCCAAAAGAAAAGTATGTTTATGATCGGAAGAAATTCTGCATCCCGGTAACAAAAGCAGAACCATTAAGTTCAATTCAATTCATTATTGATGATTTTATCGAGAAGAAAATTACGTTTTGCATAGATGGGGAAGGCGAATCGTGGGAAATATGGAGATACGTAGAAGATAATGACAGTGACAAAATAAAAAAAAAGCGGTACCCCCGAAACTCCCAAATACCTTTATGTGGGAGGAAAGGAAACAACAGAATTCGATCTTGCATAAAACCAATAATTTTGCTCTTAAAAAAAACACCTGAACGTTCAGGTGTTTTTCATTATATTGACCGGATATTTTAAATCTATTTGAATTTATCTTTGTTTTCTTCTATCCATTTTTCTGCCGAGAAAGCTGCAGTAGCTCCATCGGAACCGGCAGTTATGATCTGACGTAAAACTTTATGTGTAACATCACCAGCAGCATAAACACCCGGAATTTTTGTGTGCATTGTTTCATCTGTCTTTATAAAATTCTGCTCATCAAAATCAACTCTGGATTCTACCAGGTCACTGCTGGGAATGATACCCACAAAAATGAAAACACCATTAAGCGGCAACTCGCTGTTTTTTTTTGTTTTTTTATTATAAAGTAAAAGATTTTCTACGAAGTCGCCGCCCTGGATTTCCTGCACCACAGAGTCCCAAATTATTTCTATCTTTTCATTGGCAAAAACTCTTTCCTGCAAAATCTTAACAGCTCGTAACTGGTCTCTGCGATGAATAACATAAACCTTACTGGCAAATTTTGTAAGGAACATAGCTTCTTCTATGGCTGAATCTCCTCCTCCTATCACGGCAACTACCTTACCCCTGTAAAGAGCTCCGTCACAAGTGGCACAATAAGAAACACCCCGACCGGTATATTTTTCTTCGCCCGGGATAGCAAGTTTTCGAGGATGTGCTCCTGAGGCAATGATAACAGATTTTACTTTGTAGATTCCTTTATTTGTTTCTATTATCTTACAGAGTCCTTCCAGACCGATAGCTTTTACTTCTTCTATCTTAATTTCTGCATCGAATTTTTCTGCTTGTTTCTGCATTTTTTCTATGATATCGAAACCGGAAACGCGTTCTTCAAATCCGGGATAGTTTTCTACTTCGGTTGTCAGGACTATCTGTCCCCCGATTAATCCTTTTTCAAAAATAACAGTTTTCAATCCTCCACGGGCAGCATAGATCGCAGCGCTTAACCCGGCAGGTCCACCACCTACAATGGCAACATCATATTGTGTGTTAAGTTCCATGTATCCTCCAAATTTTTTGAAATAAGGTATTTACTTTTTTTCTAAAAACAAATTTAATTTAATACTGTTAAATGTTATAATTTAAATCCGAAAGGAAGTAATTCTTTTATTGAAGTTTCCAGTTGCTCTTTATTGGAAACAACTGTGATCTTCAGGTTTGAACAGAACTCCGAAAGAACCTGCCTGCACGCGCCGCAAGGTACCGGCAAATTATCGGAATCAACATAAATTACCAACTCTTCGAATTCCCTTTCTCCTTCCGAGACCGCTTTAAAAACAACAGTTCTTTCTGCACAGTTAGTTAATCCGTAAGAAGAATTTTCTACATTACATCCTGTAAAAACTTTCCCCGACTTCGTAAGAAGCGCTGCTCCAACTTTATAATCCGAATATGGAGCATAGGCTTTCCTGGAAACTTCTTTTGCTTTTGCGATAAGATCATTTATGGTCATTTTTTTCTCCCTTTAATATACCACCGAAAACACCGAGGAACACCGAAAATTATCGTCTTTTCTCGGTGGTTACTTTTGGTTCGTGTGTATCCGAGTTAGAAAAATAATTTTCATATTCTTTCATAATTTATGTTACACTACCCTATTTCCACCAAAAAGCAGCTAAATAAACTGTCCAGAAATTTATTCAGGTTAATGAACTTTGTAAAGAGATTCTACATAATACAAATTGCGTTAAAAAGGGTCTTCTGTTTTAGTATTATTCTTATCTATTGTATCAAAGCCCCAGCCTGTCGGGGCATTGTTTATGGAAACTGGCTGGGCTTGGTAATCAGGGTGAAGTGAAAGAATACAATTATTTTGAAATTTTTTCGGAAGATATCTGCAGGAGAAAAATATTTGACAGATAAGAGAGATGGCTTTCTTTCGCAATGTAGAAAAAGATATGGAAAATAAAATGGATAAAATATGTAATTCTCTGATTTTTAAATATTCTAAATTATTATTGATTCTTTTTATTATGATATTCTTTCCTGTATACTCATTATCGAAAGTTCTAACAAGAAAAATGGCAGAAACATTTATTCAAACATTAATAGAAGAAAAAGGTGATTTAGAGGAATTTGTTCTACCGCAGGAACTTGAATTATCACATCGTTTCAATATCAGTTATACTGGCATCAAAAATAAATTCTTAATTTCTTATGACATTGATCCTATCGTTAGAGATCGAGTGATTAAAAACCGGATACAATATGAGATCAGCATTAATGAATTACAGAATGATCTCTCCTGCCTGGAATTTTATGTGCCGGAAATGAATTATAAAAGAAATTTTTATTTCAAAGAAAAATATCTTATCTCTCCAATTTCTTTTCATACTTCAGGTTGGAAAAAAATTGAAAGTGAACACTTCATATTTATGATCAGCGATTCAACTCTTTTCAACTCTTATTGCATTATGAATTTAGAAAAATTCTTCAATAAAATATCCTCCGAATTGAATTTAAGCAGAAAACAGATAGAGAATATCCGATCCCAAAAAATATATTACTATCTTTGCAAAAATGAAGATGAAATCGAGAAATTGACCGGTTTCCGAACACGTGGTATTTACAATCTTGCATATGACTATATTATTACAACCTTTAACAATCATTATCATGAACTGATGCATTTATTGATAAATTTGAAACTTCAACAATTGCCGCTATACACTCATCCCTTTTTTCAGGAAGGTTTTGCAGTTGATTTTGGAGGAAGAGGAGGTAAGGAACCGAAGGTGATCCTTGACCTGGGCTTATTTTTACACAGATCAGATATGCTGCATTATTCCTCGCTCATGAGTAAAAAAGATTTTTATAAAGTAGATGTTTCTTTAAGCTACCCTTTGAGTGGATTATATAATAACTTTTTAATTAAAGAAATTGGGATAGAATCTTATTTATTACTTTATCGAAAATATAGCGGTTCCGCTGAAATGGTAAACAAGATGATTATTTCTAAAGAAGATCTGCCGTCAGACAGCAAATGGGAATCTTTCTTAGATTCTTATTCAAATGATAATATAATATTTTTAGAATGTGCTCAAAATGATTTTCACAAGATATATCATGATCCTTCGATTCGTGTTTCCGAAAACCAGGTTTACTATTTTTTTCAGATAAAAGATACTCTATTGATTTCGACCGGGAACTATCCTGAAGGATATAAAAGCAAGAAATTCTTTGAATTTTTTAAGAATCAGGAATACCATGGAGAAAAATATCTAATCACTGCGAATTCCGATGAAGTAGCAATTTACAACTTGTTTACTAATAATCTGATCGCAGATTTTGTCAGTTCTTTTTCCATTCCAATGAAGTTGGTCCCGGAAAAAGATGGTTTTTTTAAATTCTATGTGTTGAAAAGTTTGTTCGATGAACCACTAACTGAAATCTTGAAACAAAAGAAATCAGTAGAATAAGGTTATTAATTTATCCTTTTTTGTTTAGTTCGTTTTTTAATTATGCACTAAGTACACCCAATGCCATAGAGAGCATTTTAGTTTCTGCCGTATCTGCGCGTGATGCTATCAATATCGGTGCTTTGGCTCCCATCACCACATGAGCTACACGATAGTTACAATAGTAGGTCAGACATTTTCCAAAAATATTGCCGGATTCGATATTGGGAACTATCAGCACATCGGCTTTCCCTGCAACTTCAGAATCTATCCCTTTCATTTTTGCAGCCATCTCGCTCACAGCGTTATCAAAGGCAAGCGGACCATCGATTATACATCCCTTTATCTGGTTTCTCTCGTTCATTTTTGCAATAATACTGGCGTCGATCGTAGGCGGCATTTTTGGATTTACGACTTCTACTGCCGCCAGAAGAGCAACACCGGGATTTGGATTTTCAAGTCCATGAGCAACCTTTACGGCATTCTTGATAATGGATACTTTATCTTCTATAGTTGGATAAAGGTTAATTCCTCCGTCGCTCATCAAAACCAGCTTTTCGGGATGTTCATAAACCAGCACGTCACTCAGTATTTCACCTGTTCTTAATCCATCCACTTTATCCAGCACTGCCTTCAGAAGTGTTGCCGTATCACATTTACCTTTCAAAAGAATATCTGCTTTTTTTTCCTGTATCGCTTTCACAGATTCCTTTGCTGCCAGGCTCATATTCGATCCCGTATCTATGATCTCGAAGGTATCGGTTAATTCAGGTGCGTTTTCCTTGAAATATTCAAGGATGACTGCTTTATCTCCCACCAGAAGAGAATCGGCAACACCTTCTTTCTTTGCCATTATAGCTGCTTTTAGTGCAGATGAAGTATGTGCAGCAGCGATAACAACTTTCTTGTTCTTCATTTTTTTAACTTTTTCTAAAAGTTCATCGAAGCTCTTGATCATAATAACTCCTTATTTATTATTTTATTGATATTATTGCCTGTAATTTTATTGATTTTGTATCCATTATTGGTCAAGAGATTTATTTAATTACATCAAAAAAACTGTAACCGCTTATTATTAGTGGAGTTAAAATAACTTGACATTAACAATGTGTTTTTTTCTTTTGAAATAAGTTAAAAAGAAGGAAGATTATGTCTGTTTCAAAACGATGGCACATTGTATTATCTACTACAGAGTCGTCCAGACCTGTCAATATTAGTTTGCCCAAAAGAATAGGCTTGTTCTTCTGTTCGCTTGCTGTTGTTTTTATTCTGTTATTCACCGGATCGGTATTTTATATTGTACATAATCAGAACAAAATTTCACAGGCACAAAGCATTTTAAGCGAAAACGAACTACTGCAGGAAAAGTTATTCTTTCTTTCTTCGGAGATAGATTCTATAATGGCCAAATTAAAATTAATGGAAGATTGGGAAGATAATATCCGTTTGGATAAAAATTTCAAATTGATCAATAAAGAAATTAGAGAAATGGGAATTGGTGGTCTTCCTCAGGTAGATACAACGTTTATTTCTATCAACAATGAATTGAATCTAAATTATAACCTGACTTTAAACAAAATAATCCAACTTAAAAGTAAGGTTGAATTCGATTACCGATCTCATGGAAAGCTGCTGGATCAAGTTCAGTTAAAGGAACTATTGTATAAAAGCACTCCTTCCATTTATCCCACTTACGGACGTATTTCAGACAGATATGGAATGAGAACACATCCAATAACAAAAAGGAGAACATTTCATTACGGAATTGATTTTGCCAACAAAAAAGGAAGTCCTATTTATGCAACAGCAGATGGTGTGGTCAGATCGGTCGGAAAATTGAAATTATTAGGAAAATATATTTCTATTTCTCATCAATTCGGTTATAAAACACTTTATGCTCACCTTCATAAATTCTATATAAAAAAGGGAGATGTTGTAAAACGCGGTCAGATAATCGGTGAAATGGGAGATTCGGGTCGGTCAACTGGAACTCATCTGCATTACGAAGTATTGAGATATAATAAACATAGAAATCCATATGACTACCTGAATAAATTAGAAGACGATATTGTCCTGACAAAAAAATAGATTGAAAATATTTTTCTTTTCCCGGAAATCCGGAATATTATCTCTTAATTTTTATATATAATAACTTGCCAGATGGAAATAAATATGAAAGATAAAATGAAATTTGAAGATGCTTTAAAAAGACTGGAAGAAATAGTTAACACACTGGAAAATGGTGTAGATGAACTTGATAAGATCATCGGTCTATTTGAAGAAGGTTCAAGATTGACACAATACTGTAATGAAAAACTGGAAAAAGTTGAAAACAAGATCGAGACGCTGTCGAAGAAATTGCAAAACAGCGAAATTGGCGAAGAAAAAAAATGAGTAATACTAAAATGATCCTGAAAAAAGATATTAAAGAAAAAAGAGAATTGGTTAATATTGAAGTTGACCGCTTCCTTCCACGAAAAGACGAATATCCAAAACAGATACACAAAGCGATTCGTCATACTTTATTCGCCGGCGGGAAAAGAATAAGACCTTATCTCTTGATAAATACTTATCTTCTATTTGAAGATGATATAGAAAAAACCCTTATGGTAGCAGGAGCTATCGAGATGCTTCATAGCTACACCCTTAT
>JAUVLE010000060.1 GCA_030595905.1 Candidatus Cloacimonadota bacterium
GCATTATCCTGCATAATACGAGAAAGTAGCCCGTCAGTCTCTGACGGTTTTCCCCAAAAGTGCAGGGCAGAAAGTAGCCCGTCAGTCTCTGACGGTTTTCCCCACGAACGGAGTCGTGGGCTACTGTAATCCATTTGCAAGGGTAATATTCCAGAAGCTGTCGTAATTGCTATACATCCATATTTTTTATTACATTCTGTCCATCATCGATAATATTTTCAAACATCTCTCTTTTACTCTGCTGCAGGACTTGTATCTTTTCTTCTATCGTTCCTTTTGTGATCATTTTATAGACCATCACTTTCTTGGTTTGCCCGATGCGGTGTGCTCTATCGATAGCCTGGTTCTCACCCATCGGATTCCACCACGGGTCAACCATTATCACTGTGTCGGCAGCAGTTAGGTTCAGCCCGAATCCACCGGTTTTTAAACTTATCAGAAAAGCTCTGATGTTATTATTATTATTAAAATTCTCTATGATTTTCTGACGATTTCTGGTAGAGCCATCCATATATTCGAATCGTATTTTTGCTTTTTTCAATACTTCCCTCAACAATTTAAGCATTTGAACGAATTGACTGAAGATCAATAATTTTTTTCCATTTTCCACAGCATCGATAATAATTTCATTTAAGAGTTCCAGCTTCCCGGAAAATTCAATTTTATGTTTAACTTTTCCATCGATCAGAGCAGGATGGTTACATATCTGCCGCAATTTCGTTAGAGCTGCAAGGATATGAATGTAATTCGATCCCATATTATTATTGGGTATATTAAATTTTTCTTTCACATTTTCCAATATCTGAAGATACATTTTCTCCTGAACCGGTGAGAGTTTACAATAGGCTATTTGTTCCTGTTTATCGGGAAGTTCTATCAAAACATCTTTTTTCTTCCTTCTTAGAATAAATGGTGAAACCAGCATTTTCAATTTATCCTGAGATTCCTTCTTACTATTTATTGTATCTAAATATTCTTTTTTAAAGCTTCGCATTGAAGACAGGTAGCCCGGCATCAGGAAATCAAAAATAGACCACAATTCCATGGCATTATTTTCTATTGGTGTACCGGAGAGAGACATTTTATATTTTGAATTAAGTTTCTTCACAGCTTTTGTTCTAAGAGCAGTTGCATTTTTTATATGTTGAGCTTCATCCAGAATGATATAATCAAATTCAATTTGAGAAAGCTGCTCGATATCATTCTGAATTATGGAATATGAAGCGAATAGAATATTTACTTTGCGATTTTCTAATATCGCTTTCCTTTCATTTTGAGTTCCTTCATAGAGAATATAAGACAAATCCGGATTGAATTTTTCTATTTCGGCTGCCCAGTTAAAAAGAAGAGTTTTGGGGCATATTACAATAGAACGGGAATCTCCTGGCAGATCAGAAAGAATGGAAATCGCCTGAACGGTTTTTCCCAACCCCATATCGTCCGCCAGAATGCCGGATAGTCCGTAAGATTGAAGCATCATCAACCAATGATAACCTGCTTTCTGATAACTTCTCATAACCGCTTTCAATATATTCGGAAGAATAGTTCTATGAACTAATTTTCTCTTAATAATGGATGTGTACATTTCTTCTAAATATTTATCGCCAAATATCTTAATACCATAATTTACTGTATGAAGCTGGTAAACATACGGCAGATTATAAATTGATAATTTGTAACTCGCAGAAGATATTTTGGTGCTTTTTTTAAGCAATTTTTCTATCTCGTTAAATGCAACCTTATTTTCAAAGAATAAGAACCTGCCATCTTCTAACTTCAAAAATTTCTCTTTCGTTTTAAAGAATTTCTTTATTTCTTCATGAGAGAAGCTGATATCTTTGTAATTATATTCGACTTCATATTCAAACCAATTCATCTTTCCCGATGTTTTAGTTCGTATCACAGGTTGAAGCTTGACTTTATACACAAACTCATTTTTCAGTTCATCAGACAGATTAATCTTCCAGGCAGGATCGGCAAACTCGAAAACAGCTTTTTTCAGGTTTTCAATATTTTCTTCACCTTCAAATATTAATTGAGAATTTTTTTCTAACTGATTTGTCTGAGATTCCGGCAGTTTTTCTATAAAACTAAAAATCTGATATTTTATTTGCGGAGGGATATAAAACCAGCTAACCTTTCCATCCTGGTCGAAGCGAACAAGTTCCACAGGAAATCTTACAGCAGACATCGGGATCACCACGCCATCGGTATAATCCAGAAAACCTTTCATCAATATTCTGTTCTTATCTTTACAAAGATCATAAGTTATAATAGGGGTATTGTGATAAACTTCGGGAATTTCGATATCCTCATCAAAATCGAGATAGCACTTTATCAGACCAAGCTGACGTGCTACTACCGAATACAAATAAACCAGGTCAGCTTTAACAAGATTTAACCCTTCCGTAAATATCATAGCAGTTACATCATCTGTAAAAGGCAGATCGATCGGATAAATAACATTTTTTTTGAAAATATAAGTTGTTCTTCCTACAAAGATCGCAGATATTTTTTCTGCGTTTGATATATTCATCACATAGTTCTCGTCATCAATTTTATTAATCTGGAAATTAATATGGAATTCTTCATCGGAAAAGATGATCCTATCCCCTGTTTCTTTTATGAAAGTTTTGTTCTGCAGGCTTTTCAGGATCGAGAAAAAATTAATAAATCTATTCTTATAGATCGTGAAGAATAATCCTTTCCTGCTGAAAGAACATTTGTTTTCCTGTAACATTTTGAATAAATTAATTTCCGCATCGGAAAGTGCTTTCAACTGCTTTTCTGCCTGTGAAATAAACGCGATATCTTCCTCGATATATTCTTTATCTGCACACAGGATCGATATCAGCCTTACATTCAAAGGTTTGTAGCTTTTCAAATATATCCTGATCTTGTCTGTATTATTATCATAGATACTTTCTATTTCTATCTTTGCGTTCAATACGGTTCTCTGCCAATATTCGTTGTACTTCAGGAACTTTGTATGATATGTTTGTACAACCTGTTCGTCGAGTAGATCGGTAGAAAGGAAATTGTAAGTATAGTTAAGGATGGAAAGATAATGCCTGCAATCCTCTTCCCCACACTCCGAGCAGAAATGCTGAATGATCTTTTTTTGTTTTTTGTTATACGTAATTTCTACTTTCGGAGAAAATTTTGTCTTTTTTCCCGGAATCGCTTCAAACTTGAAGATAACATTTTTTACTTCATCAAGATATTTTCTATAAATGATGTCTTCTTTTTTTAGTTTAATTACAGAACTCTTAAAAAACCACGAATTAGAGAGTTCATGATATTCCAAGCCAAAAAGTCTTGCCATCCGGTCTCCTAAAGAATATTTAAAGAATATATCAAAAGATGATTATTGAAGCTTGAAGTCAAGTTATAAAATCTGCCTTTGAATAGTTAAAGAAAACTTATTCTGATTATTACATGAAAAATGTTTTTGTCTTGACATTAAAATTTGTATTCCAGTTTGTAAATTCAAAAATTGAATTCTGGAGGATTTATGAAAAAATTTAATCTCTTTTTTTTATTTTTATTTATTCCGCTGTTTCTGTTCTGTCAGTCCGGTAAGATCGCCGGAAGAGTTACCGACAAAAAAACAGGGAACCCGCTGGCGGGAGCTTCTATTTACCTGGAAGACTCGACTACCGGCACTCTTACAAAAAAGAACGGCACATATATCCTGCGTGAAGTTCCGATTGGAGAGCATACGGTATTCGTCAGGTTTGTGGGCTACGGAATTCAATCCACCAAAGTTTTAGTAGAAGACAACCTAACTGCACAAGCAAATTTTGAATTAATAATAAAAGCAGTTAAAATTGAAGGAATAACTATTTCTGCCAATAGAGCTATAGCAAGAGAAACCCCCGTTGCTTTTACAAATATAAATGAAGAAACGATTAAAGAAAAATACACAACTGAAGATATTCCATTATTATTGGATGGAGTACCGGGATTATTTTCTTGTAGTTCCGGTCTGGGTGAATCCGGTATTACAATTCGCGGATTTGATGCAGAAAAAATTCAGATTCTGATAAATGGAATTCCTGTTAATGACCCTGAAAGCCAGGTGGTTTACTGGTCAAATTGGACAGGACTCTCATCAAATATAAAATCCGTACAAGTTCAGAGGGGAGCAGGTTCATCTTTGTATGGTTCCGGTGCTTTGGGAGGCTCTGTTAATATCGAAACGATCGGTTCTGCTGAAAACAGGAATTTCACTCTGCGAACTTCCGGCGGATATTACACAACCGATGGAAAAGTGGCAGATGGAAAAGGCGGAATGCAGGAATATGATCCGGTGAATTTTAATGTTCTACTTCGTTATGAATCAGGCGATCTGTTTGATGATAAATTCAATTTCAGCATTGCTGCAGAGCGGAAATATGGAGATTCTTATGTGGTTGGTACAGTTTATGATGGATACTCTTTTGGCTTTGAAACAGAAAATAAATTTGCTGCTCATAAAGTGAACACAAGCTTCATTATTGCTCCTCAAGAGCATCTTCAGGCAAGAAGCAATTCAGATATTGAACTAGCGAAATTTCTAGGTAGAGAATTCAATCCGACCAAACATCCGTGGCAGGAAAATCATTATGTGAAACCGCAGTTTTCAATTCGTGATAAATGGCTCCTTTCTAATCATCAATCTCTGGTTACAAATGTATTTGTAACTAGTGGAAACGGCGGTGGTGGTTATCTGAATAATGGATTATTCGATATTGAAACAGGAGAAATATACTTTAAAGATATTTTAAATGCTAGTTCAGAAGGCAAGCGTTTTGGTAAACATGCCAGATTCGTTTATGACCTGACAGGTGAGATATTAGAAGGTTATAATCCAGACACAAAATATTTTACGTATGCACCGGGAGATAGTGTGCGAATTCCTTCTGGTACGAATATGGTCACAGGAGATGGTGCTCATAGCTGGAAAAATATCAGCAATAATAATCATAAGCAATTCGGACTAAACACTTATTATCAACATGAATTCAGTAAAATGTTGAATACTATTGTTGGTGGTGAAATTCGCAGATGGAATGCAGATCATTATGCAGAATCAAATAAATTCCGTTACTTTAATACTAATGAGCCAGATAGTTTGGGAATATATTCCGAAACACAACGCAGATATGATTATTCATCCACAGTAACAAATCTTTCCATTTTTTTAAGGACTCAAATCAAACCAATAAAAAACCTGAATATCATGCTCGATGGACAATTTGCCAGTTATAATTCTGAAGTTGAAGAAAATCCCATTTATGTTTTTGATTTCCTGAAAGGGGAATTAACAGATATTTCGTTCTATCAAACCAAAGATATAACTGAAATTGTATTCAATCCGGAGGATTCAACCTGGATCGAAGTCAAAAAATTCACAGAAGATGATTACAAACGAACATTCGAATTCTTTTCTCCCAAGTGCGGACTAAATTACAATCTAACAGATAAAATCAATCTTATTGCAAATTATTCGATAGCTTACAAAGAACCCAGAGTCATGAATTGGTACGACAGAACTGATGGACCCGGAGTTAATCAAATCCTCGATGATGGAGAAGAAATGAAATTAGTACCGGAACAGACAGAAACAATAGAAGTTGGAATCGGTTTTGTAAATTCTAATTTAAGTGCAAATGCAAACTACTACTTAACAGATTATACAGACAAAATCGAATCGATTCAAGATTCACATGGTGAGAGCAAAACAGTAAATGCAGGAATTGCCAGGCATCAGGGATTGGAACTCGGTTTAAATGCAAAATATATGGATTTTGATTTTAGCGGTTCAGCCACATTTTCCAAAAATCGCTGGCAAAAAATGAATTTAGAAAGAATTTTCTATGAAGAGGCTGTAGATGTAATCGGAAAAGTTGTTCCCTATTCTCCCGAAAAAATGGCAAATGGAAATATTGGATATACCTTTTATGGTTTACCTTTAGATGGAAATCTGAGAATCGGTTTGGCAACAAAATGGTGGGATGAATATTATGGAACTTACACAAATAAATATATTAAAGAAGTATATTATTATGACAAAGAAGGAACTTTTATTTCTGATGGAAAACATGGATTTGTAATCAATCCGGATGGAGAGGGAGAGTACGATTTAATTGATGGAAATTATGTATATGTTGAAACAGGTGATGGAGGATATGATTATGATTATATCGAATCAAGTTCCAAACTGCCATATTTCTTAGAGTTTAATGGCTCATTATCCTACAAATTTTATATTGGAAAGAAAGAAACTTTAATTCGAATTAATCTAAATAATCTATTCAATCGCAAGGATAATTATACAAGAGCTTATATTTCCAGACTATACGGCAGATCTTTGGATGGAACAGAAACTAATCCTCATTATGATGCTTACTATCCATATGTGAGTCCTTCACCGCTATTTAATATATTCTTAACAATGGAAGTAAAATTTTAGAAATCCACAAAAAGTAAAAGGGGAAGCGATCGCTTCCCCCTTTTTTCTCTTTATTTAGAATCTGTTATTTTTTTGGTTCTTCCTCTTCTTTTTCTTTTAGTTGGATAACCATTTTTTCTGCATTGAACATTTTATAGAAATCATTTATATAATCTCTGATAATCTTTTCAATATCTTTGTTCTTGCTCAGAGTTTGTTTGCTGAAAACAGCATTTAAAGTCATTTTATTAAAAACAACTATAATACTTATTTTAGGTTTTTCTCCAACTATATTTTCCAGGTATTGAGGTAAAGTCTTATCGAGATCGATAACACCTTTTATTTTAAGAAAAACTTTATAGCCCAGATAAACCAGAGTAGAAACAAAAACAAAGCTTATTATTCTTTTAATTGATTTTGCCATAATATCTCCAACTAAAGAAAAGGATATCTTACAAGATTATTTTAACAAGATCAGTTTTTTTACACTCGTAAAATCTCCATCATCGCTCTTAACATCATAAATAGAAAAATAAATCCCGCTGGGAACTTCTTTTCCATTTTCGTCTTTTCCTTCCCATATAACAGATCCTTCATTTCCATATCGAGTAACATCGAAAGATTTTATCTTTTGTCCTTTAATGTTATAGATGACTATTTCTGCATTTTTTACTGATACTGTGTTTGAAAAATATATCGTTGTTGACGGATTAAAAGGATTTGGATAGCAGTTGATGAATCTGGAATTCAACGTGATTGTGTTTTCGTTTGTGGAGACCACATCAATCATATCATCCGGAGTTCGTGGATGAACACCATATTCATCATAAGAATAATCGACCATTCCAGTAAGACTAGCCCAAACATCTCCTAAAACAATAACAATAGGAGGAACAACTTCATCCAGATAGAAAATTCCGTCATCCATCTGGCAATCTCCAGTTCCATCACTCACATACCACTGACCGTATTCAATCTGTTCTTCTGTTACTGTTACATCTAGAAGATTAACTAAACATCCCTCATATTGCTCTGCATTAATCGGATCAATTAAATTACCGGTTTCTACAACAATCGGGGCAGGAACAGGATTTCCAGAGTTGAGAATTGTAGCATTTGTAAGATTGCTAATTTCAGTCATTCCGTTATATTCTGAGACAACTCCGGTAATTTCGACTTCATCTCCTACTTCAGGATAAATTACTCCATAATAAACTAAGACTCCTTTCCATGGTCCACCTTCTGGCATAGAAATAAAATAATTATCATCATAATGAGACCAACCAATCGCAGTAACGATTCCATTGAGCGTTACAGTATCACCTTCAAGTAAAGACGGGTAAGTTCCATCACCAGCGATTGTTGTGTACTGAACATCATAAATTGTAGTTGCAAAAACAATAGAAACCACAAATGTAAAAATTAAAATTCCAAAAATCTTTTTCATAATACCCTCCAATTTTTTTATATTTTTTAAACTTTTTTTGACTTTATGTGTCAAGTTCTTTATTGATATTTATAAAAAAAATGTTATGATTTTTAAAATACTTGACACCTGTAAGCGTTAAAAGTTTTGTCCCCACAGCATTTAAGAAAAATTAGAACAATCTATAAGGAGCAATTATGGAAGAAGAACAAAAAACTCTGTTCGATATGAATATGACACAATTGAAAAAGTTAGCAAAAGAATTGGAAATCGATGATATTACCGGGTTGAAAAAGAACAATCTTATTCATAAGATTTTTGAGATACAGGCAACTCAGGAAGGATTAGCTTTTGTATCCGGATGTCTGGAAGTAGTCGAAGACGGATATGGCTTCCTTCGTTTTAAGAAAAACAACTATACGCAGGGAAGAAATGACATCTATGTTTCAAGCTCACAAATAAAAAGATTTGGACTTAAGAAAGGACACATCATTTCCGGTCCTGCCAGAGCACCAAAAGAAGATGAAAAATATTTTGCTTTGATCAGGGTCGATTCTATCAACCTGGAATCTCCCCAAACAGTAAGAGAAGTAAGATACTTTGATAAACTCACTCCCTATTATCCGGAAGAACAACTGAATCTTGAAACAAAGCAGAATAATGTATCTACCAGGATAATAAATCTATTCACTCCTGTCGGAAAAGGACAGAGAGGTCTTATCGTAGCTGCACCCAGAACCGGTAAAACAGTCCTGATGCAAAACATAGCAAATGCGATACTGACAAATCACTCGGAAGTTTATGTTATCGTTCTTCTGGTAGATGAGCGCCCGGAAGAAGTAACTGAAATGAAAAAGATACTAATACCAACAAACTCTGAAGTGGTCAGCTCGACATTTGATGAGCAACCACGCAACCACCTGCAGGTAGCCGAAATGACCATAGAAAAAGCTAAAAGAATGGTGGAATTGGGAAAAGATGTAGTTATTATGCTCGATAGTATAACTCGTTTGGCAAGAGCATATAATATGGCTCAGCCATCGAGCGGCAGAGTTCTTTCCGGTGGACTGGATGCAGGTTCACTTCACCGTCCGAAAAAATTCTTCGGTGCCGCTCGTAACACGCTGGAGAGTGGAAGCCTTACCATCATAGCAACTGCTCTTGTAGATACCGGAAGCAGGATGGATCAGGTCATATTCGAAGAATTTAAAGGTACCGGAAATATGGAACTGGTATTAGACCGTTCCATCAGCGATTATAGAATGTATCCCGCAATCGACCTTGTAAAATCCGGAACAAGAAGAGAAGAACTATTGCTTTCAAAAGAGGAAGTTCAACGAATGTTCGTACTCAGACAATTCCTGAAGGGAATGAGTCCGTTGAAAGGTATTGAAATGCTTAAAACAAAAGTATTAGCAACAAAAAGCAATGCCGAATTACTGAGAGTAATGAGTCGTTAATGGAATTACTTTCACCTGCCGGGAATCTGCAAAAACTAAAATATGCAATCTCCTTTGGAGCTAATGCGGTTTACACAGCAGGAAAAGATTTCGGGCTGCGAGCCAAAAGTGAAAATCTTTCAAAAACAGAATTAGAGGAAGCTGTTGAATTCTGTCATAAAAAAAATAAAAAAATATATGTTACTGTAAATATCTTTGCTCATAATTCTGATCTCGAGGGACTTCCATCATATCTTAAATTTCTGCAGAAAATCAATACCGATGCAATCATCGTTTCAGATCCTGCAGTTTTCCTAACTGCCAGAGAAAATGCTCCTGAACTTCCAATACATATAAGCACACAAGCAAATGTAATTTCCTGGAAATCTGTAGAATTCTGGAAGAAGCAGGGAGCAAAAAGAATAATCCTGGCAAGAGAACTGACATTTCCCGAAATAAAAAAAATCAGAGAAAAAGTTCCAGACATCGAATTGGAAATGTTCGTACATGGTTCTATGTGTATTTCCTATTCCGGCAGATGTTTCCTGAGTTCTTTCCTGAATGCTCGAAGTGCAAACAGCGGCTATTGCACTCAACCCTGCAGATGGGAATATCAACTCATAGAGAGATCACGTCCAAACGAATTTTTCCAGATAGAAGAAGACAAATACGGCTCATACATCCTGAATTCAAAAGACCTGTGCCTGCTGAACAGATTACCAGAAATTAGCAAAGTCGGCATCGACAGTATAAAGATAGAAGGTAGGATGAAAAGTCTTTATTACGTGGCAAATGTAACACGCATTTATAAAGAAGCTCTTCAAGGTATAGGTTCGGATATAAGCTCCAAAAAAATGAAGACACTCAATGAGGAATTAAATAAGATCAGTCACCGTCATTATACCGAAGCTTTTTTTGATAAATTCGACTCTTCTGCAACCCAATATTACGATTCTTCCACATATATTCGAGATTATCAATTTATCGGGGAGATATTGAGAACAGAAAATAATTCCGTATTCATTGCCAGCCGGGCAAAATTCCAACTCGGAGATGAAATCGAATTTATCTTCCCGAACAGGAAAGAAGATTTTTTGTGGAAAGTAAATAATATCTTTAATGAAGAAGGAGTACCGATTTCATCAACAAAACCAAATACAGTAGTTCAAATCGAACCTGGTCAAAAAGTTCCTTCTCATGGAATAATCAGAAAAAAAGTATTGGATGAATAAATTATGAAAAAAGTTTTTATCATTATATTTTTATGTGTGCTATCAACTTTATTTTCCCAAACAATAAATGACCAACATCTAAAAGAAATCTACGAAAATGCAAGAGCAAAAGAAAATAATTTTATCAGATCATACGAATTACTGGCAAACGAACATACTGATTCTTATTATGGACAGTTAGCACTCTTGGAACTTGGAAAGATAAATATCCTTAAAAGAAATTATAAAGAAGCTGTCGAAAATCTGAAAAAGATCCATCTTGCTGAAATCAATACTAAGCAATACTGGCTGGCAAAGGCATATCTGAAATCTTGTAAATACCAGCTTTCTATTATCTCTGCCCAGATATTTATTGCCGAATCAACCAATTTTGATAAGATAGAACTCGCATACTTCATAATCGCAGAAGGATACATCGAGCAAAAAATGTTTAAGCGTGCATATAACACATTGGAAACTCTGCGAACTTCCAAATATATAAAAAACAATATTCCTCTCCTGCATTTCAAAATGGGATGCTGTAAGGAATTCCTGGAAAAATATGAAGATGCTCTTATTCATTACAAAAACCTCAGACAGAATTATCCTTATCATAAATACAGCTATATTGCCGAAGATAGAATTTATAATATGAAAAGTGGGAAAAAGATCGATATAGATCGTACAAAGATCAACTTTTATCGCAGCATAGAACCGGAAGAAGAAAGTAAAGCCGCTACCGGCAGAGATTTAAAAATATATGTCCAGATAGGAGCTTTCGGTTCAAAAGAAAATGCTGAAAAATTAGGAAAGAAGATCGCAAGATTAAAATACAAATATATTATCTTTCCAAAAATAAAAAATAACAACCAGTTGTATGTTGTTGCTGTGGGACCTTTTGAAGAAGGTGAAGATCTGAAAAAAGCAATTAAAAAACTTGAAGATAATGATTTTACAACTTATGTAATAAAAAGGTATTAAGTTTATTTAATGAGTTTACTCTAAAAATGTTATGATTAGAAATATGTTAGAAGATTTATCAAATATTTGGAACCCGATGAATCGGTTGAAAGTGCCTATCTTCTTATTAACCACCAACTTAAGTTGGTGGTTAATGAAACAAAAAAATACACTAACCGTTTTAACGGTTTCTCGATTTCTTAAATTGAACTTTTTAGAGTTGACTCTTTAATAATTTGAAAATGAAAAATAAATCTAAGATCACGCCAATGCTGAAACAGTTTCTTGATATCAAAAATCAACATCCGGATAAACTGCTGTTATTCAGAATGGGAGATTTTTATGAAACATTCTTTGAAGATGCCGAGAAAGCTTCCAAAATATTAGGAATAACCCTTACCGCCCGAAATAAAAAAGCAGATAATCCCATCCCTCTGGCAGGTTTTCCTTATCACGCTCTGGATAACTATCTCGACAAACTTGTCAAACAGGGTGTCAAGGTGGTTATCTGTGAACAAATGGAAGATCCAAAGCTCGCAAAAGGTCTTGTGAAAAGAGGTATCATCGATATTATCACTCCCGGTTCGATAATAGATGATCGTCTGATAGATAAGATCGACCATAATTACCTGGTTTCACTTTATAAAAATGAAAAAAAAGACAAAATTGGAATAGCTGCTATCGATGTTTCTACAGGTGATTTCCTTTATTCAGAAATATCCCAGTCTCAATTGAAAAATGAGATCATGCGCCTGAAACCGGCAGAGATCGTCATCGAAAATGAGAATATTGAAAAAGAAATCAGCGAACTCGATCTTGAATATAAGCCAACAATAACTGTCTTCGACAGCTGGTATTTCGATGCGGATGAAGCAGAACGTTTATTGAAGGATCATTTTGGAATAGCAACATTAGAAGGATTTGGAACAGAGAACAGACCTTTTGGAAAAGCCGCTGCCGGCGTTGCTCTGGCTTATATCAGATCTTTGAAGAACGAGAATCTGAAACATATCAGCCAGCTTCGATATTATTCTCTCGAAAATTTTATGCAGGTAGATGCAACATCGAGGCGAAACCTGGAATTAATAAAATCCCTTCGCTATGGTACCAATTTCGGAACTTTGATCTCTATCCTCGATAAAACCAGAACACCGATGGGAGCAAGAAAATTAAGAGAATGGCTTCTGAATCCGCTTCTCGACATCGAGGCTATCGAAACCCGGTCTGATGCCGTGAAATGCTTTAAAGAAAATTTTGCCTTAACTTCCGACCTGCGTTCCATCCTGGAAAAAATAGGTGACCTCAGCCGGATAATCGGTAAGATTGGAACAATGCGCATAAATCCTCGAGATGCGATTGCCTTAAAGAATTATCTGGAAACAGCACCTTTGATCTCCGAAATTTTACAGGAATTTGATAATTCATTAATACAATCTCTGAAAGACAATATCCTGGATTATTCGGAAATACCGGATCTGATAAAAAAATCGATAGTCGAAGAACCGCCACTGCAAATAACTGATGGGAACATCATCAGAGATGGTCATAATGCTGATCTTGATGAGCTGCGTGAAATAAGTAAAAGCGGGAAAAGCTGGATCGCAAAACTGGAAGATGAAGAACGAAAAAAAACAGGTATCAGTTCTCTGAAAGTAAATTATAATAGAGTTTTTGGATATTACATCGAAGTCACTAAAAAGCACAAGGACAAAGTGCCGGATAATTATATCCGCAAACAGACCCTTGTTAATGCGGAAAGATTTATCAGTCCGCAATTGAAGGAATATGAAGCAAAAGTGCTGGGTGCGGAAGAAAGAATAAAAAATCTTGAATATGAACTTTTTACCAGGATCAGAGAAATACTTTATGAAAAAGTGGAGATAATGCAGAAATATGTGGAAGTTATTTCCGATCTGGATGTGCTTTCAAACCTTGCAGTTATCGCATATCATAATAATTATATAAAACCTGATTTTAATAAAGATGGAATTATTGAGATCAAGAACAGTCGTCATCCTGTTATTGAAAAACTTCTCGAAAATGAAGAATTCATTCCAAATGATGTAAATATGAATAATACCGACCACCTGATAATTCTTATCACCGGTCCGAATATGGCAGGAAAATCAACTTATCTCAGGCAGGTCGGACTTCTTGCCATAATGGCTCAAATGGGAAGTTTCATCCCTGCTGAATATGCAAATCTGCCTATCTTTGATAAAGTATTCACCAGGGTTGGCGCTTCCGATAACCTGGCAATGGGACAAAGCACCTTTCTTGTGGAAATGATCGAAACAGCAAATATTCTTAACTCTGCTACTTCCAATTCCCTTATCCTTCTTGATGAGATCGGAAGAGGTACCAGTACTTTCGATGGATTGAGCCTTGCCTGGGCAATCGTAGAACATATCCATAATAATCCCAGGATCGCTGCAAAAACTCTATTTGCCACACACTATCACGAGCTTACGGAACTCGAAAATATTTTACCCAGAGTTAAAAATTATAATATTATCGTGAAAGAATGGAATGATAAAATTATTTTCCTGAGAAAGATAGAACGCGGTTTTGCAGACCAGAGTTATGGTATCCAGGTTGCAAGACTGGCAGGAATTCCCAACAAAGTAATAAACCGCGCAAAACAAATATTGAATAACCTGGAAGAACATGAATTAAGTGCTCAAGGTCTTTCGGCAAAAGCAAAAAAACAACTTGGTAAAAAAATTTCCCAAATGGATATCTTCGATGTGATAATTGAAAAATCTGAACAAAAAAATGAAATCCTGGAAGAAATAAAAAAAATCGACGTGAATAATCTGACGCCAATAGAAGCAATTAAGAAACTATCTGAACTGCAGGAAAAACTATGATGTTTACAATATCCGATCATTATGAAGAACTTACAAGTTCAATCATCTATA
>JAUVLE010000276.1 GCA_030595905.1 Candidatus Cloacimonadota bacterium
CTTGAAGACAAGCCCGATGATGCCGAATTAATTAAACTCCAGCTGCAAAAGGAAAATATTTCTTTCATCTCAAAAAGAGTGGAAACGAAAAAAGATTTTAAAAAAGAACTGAAAGATTTTTTACCGGACATTGTGCTTTGCGACTACAGCCTTCCCGGATTTGATGGATTATCTGCTCTGCAAATTACAAAAGAACGAAATCCGAATATTCCATTCATAATCGTTACCGGCAGTTTGTGTGAAGAAATAGCAGTTACCACGATGAAAGCCGGTGCGTGGGATTATGTGATGAAAGATAATCTGATCCGACTGGGACCTGCTGTGATAGAAGCTTTGAAACGTAAGCAGGAGATCGAGAAAAGGAAACAGGCAGAAGAAGCTCTGAAAAAGTCGGAAGAGCAATTCCGCTTAATTGCAGAAAATACAAGTGATATTATTACCTTGCAAACTCTTGACCTGAAAGCATCTTATACCTATGTAAGCCCTTCAATAAAAGCTCTTAGCGGCTATGAACCGGAAGAATTGCTCGGTAAATCCTGTTTCAAGTTAATTCATCCTGAAGATAAAAAAAAACTATTTTCTTTGTTAAAGAAATATGTTAATTTAAAAATAAAAAAACTAATTACAGGAAAAGAATCTACTATTAGTGAAATAATTGAATATCGTATTAAAAATAAATCAGGAAAATGGCGTTATGCTCAAAGCACCGGTAATATAATGGGAAATCAACTTCTTTTTGTTTCAAGGGATATCACCGAACATAAGCAGGCAGAAAAAGCCTTGTTGCAATCTGAAGAACAAATGAAGACAATTTTTCAAAATTCATTCGATATTATATTCATTGTCAATATAAAAAATGGAGAAATTCTTAAAGTTAATCGTGCTATTAAAAAAATTCTGGACTACGAAGAAAGCTCACTTATAGGAAAGAATTTTTCTACTCTTTTTCCAGATAGACCAAAAAAAAATAGAGATGAATTATTAAAAGAATTACGTATTTATGGAACTGTTTTTGAGTCTCAACTTTTTCTTCGTTCAAACGGTTCGATTTGTCCGATGGACCTTACGGCAACTTTGATCTCCTGGGGAAATGATAAAGAAGCTCTTGTAACCCTGCGAGACGTAACCGAACGCAAACAGGCAGAAGATGCATTAAGGGAATCCGAACAGAAATATCGGGCAGTATTGGAACAAAGTGCTGAGAATATTTACATTGTGGATATTAAAACCAGGCGAATAATCGAATCTAATAAAACATTTCAAAATTTACTCGGATATTCCGATGACGAGATAAAACAGCTTACTATTTATGATTTTATAGCTAATTCGCGAGATGATATTGAACAAAATGTAAATAAATTATTAAAACAAAATCGAGCTTTTATAGGAGAACGAAAATTACGAAGAAAAGATAGTTCACTCGTTGATGTTGAAGTGAGCGGAAGTACAATCATATTTGGAAATAGAAAAGCATTCTGCATTGTATCACGAAACATCACCGAGCGTAAGCAGGCAGAAAAAGCCTTACAGGAAAGTGAGGAAAAATACCGAGCCCTCACCGAGAATATGTCCGATATTGTATATTCGTTGGATCAGAATGGCATTTTGACATACATCAGTCCTCAGACAAAGCAATATGGCATAGCCCCGGAGACATTAATATCAAAAAATTTAATAGAGATTGTACACCCTGAAGACCGGGAGAATATTGCAAAAGAGTATCAAAAGTCCATTGAAACAGGGGATGAATTTCTCAGCACATTCAGGGTGTTCGATGCAAAGGGAGGTATTCACTGGTTTGAAGATATCGGGAAAATCCAATGCGATAAAGACGAAAGCATCATCGGACTTGCGGGTGTGCTTCGCGACATCACCGAACGAAAAAAAGCAGAAGAGACATTGAAACAATCTGAAAAAAGCTATCGAGATCTTTTTAACAATGCAACTGATGCAATTTATATTCAAGATAAGAGTGGTCGATTTCTTGATGTCAACCAGGGAGCTGTGGATATGTACGGTTATCCAAAAGAATTCTTTATAGGAAAAACACCTGGATTTTTATCTGCTCCGGGAAAAAATGACATGAAAAAGATCATCGGCTTTGTCGAGGATGCATTTAAAGGCAATCCCCAGCAATATGACTTCTGGGGAATAAGAAAAAACGGTGAAGTATTTCCTAAGATCGTACGTTCCCAAAAAGTCTTCTATCTCGGTCAGGATGTAATTATTACATTTGCTCTAGATATCACAAAGCGCAAACGGGCGGAGGAAGCATTGCTGGAGAGCGAGAAGCAGTTGCAAACTTTGATCGATACAATGCCCGACTTTGTTTGCTTTAAGGATGGAGATGGACGCTGGCTCAAGGTTAATGATTCCAGCATTCGTATTTTTCAGCTTCAGGACATAGACTATCGGGGGAAAAAAGATTCCGAATTGGCAGAACTCAATAGTAAGCTTCGAGGTTCATTCCTTAACTGCAAAGAATCCGATGCAAGAGCGTGGAAGGAAAGCACTCTTATTCACGGAGAAGAAACAGTTCCTGATTCCGATGGTTCTGTCCGGTTTTTCGATGTGGCTAAAGTGCCTGTTTTTTATCCGGACGGTGATCGGAAAGGTATTGTTGTAATAGGACATGATATCACCGAACGCAAGAAAGCGGAAGAAGCAATACAGAGAAGCGAAGAAAAATATCGCCTGCTTGCAGAAAATACTATCGATGGTATCTGGAAAATGGATAAAGATTTAAAGTTTACTTATGTTAATCCTTCCGTTTTTAATATGATGGGATTCATGCCTGAAGAATTGATTGGAAACTCATTATTTGAATATTGCAGTAAAGAAGAAATGGAAAGAATAATGGACATGATAGCTAATGACATGAAAAATGAGAGTTATAATAGAACATTGGAAATGCTTTTAATTCATAAGGATGGAAGAGAAATTCCAGTTGAAATAGTAAGTAAAGTCCTTATTGATGAAAATAAAAAGCTAATCGGAATGCAAGGAACAACTCGTGATATCACCGAACGCAAGAAAGCAGAAGAACAGATCAAGAATGACCTGAAAGAAAAGGAAGTTCTTTTGAAAGAAGTTCACCACCGTGTGAAAAATAATATGCAGATCATATCCAGTCTTCTAAAGATGCAGGCTGGTTATATAAAAGATGAAGCAACAGAGGCT
>JAUVLE010000270.1 GCA_030595905.1 Candidatus Cloacimonadota bacterium
AAGAACTGTCTGTCGAAATATTGAGAAGCTCCATTTGTGCTGCCCATCTGTCCCCATCCATAACGGGAATTAGCAATAAAAGCAACTTTAGAAGTGGCAAGAGTAGAGAACACTTCTGCAATACAATCACTTCCATACGAACCCACAGTGTCGTTCCTGTTATCAAAAGAACCGGCATAACAACCCTGCGAATAACCAATAACGAATCCGCGTGTTATTCCATCATTCTGGAAATTAGAAGTTGTTACATCAGAATTATACATTTTCAGATTGTAATTTGTGTATGAATGTCCGAGATGATTCAAAAGATTTATACCAACATTATTGAACTGGTCAAAGATATCTTCTTTTTCCCAATTAGCCTGCATTTCGTATAATCGATTTATTGTAAAATTTGTACTTACACCGGCGGTTGTATATCCATGATTGGAGCTTCCTAATGCTACTTCGTCTTTATATTGTCCTCCGTATGTATTCGGCCAGAGGTATTCACCCACCATAAGTGTTTTTTCGATATCAGCAACAACAGGTTCGTTCTGATACATATATAATTTATTTGTATGATTGATAATTTCTGTGGAACTATCCGCACATATTCTGCCAATTCCTATTTCTGCATAAAGGTCTGCTTCGCTTGGTTCTCCCCATCTATTATCTCCATCATCGTTCCAGGAACCGTCGAGACAGCAGTAATACATATCTGCAGGAATATCATAATCTTCATATCCACCACCCGGGTCTGCAAAGAATCCACGGTGAGGGATGATATTATCGGAAGGAGTGTTCGGAGCCGAATCACCGCCAAGTATCACATAAGAAATATCATAATTCGTATAATAATCTATGATGCAGTTCCTGATCTTTTCCTGTTCGTCCTGTCCTGTAAATTGAGCATAAATATCTTCTGTTGTGATAGTTGCTACAATGTAACCTGTAGATTCTTTGAAGTCGATATAATCATTAAATGCAGGTAAAAGAGCATTATTTGTAATAAGCAGAATATCATATACTTCATCCCTGTTTTCAGGTCTGTAAATATAACCTGAAATATCTTCCGGGTTATCAATTATTTTTACTAATCTTTGTTTTACAGTATCCGGATTTTTTAGAAACAGACCTGCTTCCAATGCACGCCCGGATGTTCCGGTCTCTATTTCTATAGTGATGTTTTTCAGAAATTTAACTTTGCTCATTTCCGGGAAAAAAGATACGGGACAGATCGTGAAGGAAGCAATTGAATGCCCGTTAAGAAAATGAGTATTCAAATCTTCGATAATATTTTCGGGATATCTGTTTGATGAAGAATAGATTTCAGTATCAGGTTTAAATTTGTAAACTCCATTTGCCTGGGAAGACAATGGAATCTGTTTTCCTGCAGGTTTTATGATGATGTTTTCTGTAATTGGATAATATTCTGTGGAAACAACATTTATCGAAATTGCCTGATGGCTCTGGGGAAGAAGAATGTCTGCTCCCAAAAGGGGCATTAGCGGATAGCCTTCATCTCCAAAGTTATAGCAATTTTTATAGATGAGTTCTGAATACTGTTCCGTGGTTTCAATTACCGGCATTTCAAAATCATAATTAAATGAAATTGTTTCAGCATAGAGAGCCGTAATTAGAAGAAACAGGATGGGGATAAAAAGAATTTTTTTCATTGTTAGTCTCCTTCAGATAAAAAAATACAGGCTGGGGGAAGTTTCCCCCAACCTGTATTAATGTATCTTTTATTTCAACAGGATCATTTTCCTGGTGCTTGTATATCTTCCATCAGATCTCATCTTATAGAAGTAAATACCACTTGAAACATTGTTACCGGAATTGTCTTTTCCATTCCAGACAACAGTATGATATGCCGCTTCGAGATATCCGTTCTGCAGAGTGACAACCCTTTCTCCTTTGATGTTGTAAACTTCGATAGTAACTTTGCCTGCTTCACTAAGTGCGAAGTTGATGTTCGTGGTTGGATTGAACGGATTCGGATAGTTGCCGCAGAGTTCGGTCTTGATAGGAATGAGTAAACCATCTGCATTAACCGGTTCGTGTTCAATAACAGCATCCGGTGACATTGCAGATTCATAACCGCCGTCATAAACAGCCTTGATATTATAGGTGTAATTTCCTGCTGGAACGCTCTCGTGCAGATAAGAAGTTCCAGTTACATTATTGGCTATCAGAACCAAATCCTGGTAAACCTTGTAATGAGAAAGATCTCTACTTGCAGGTGCATCCCAGGTTACCAAGATATCCTGTCCCTGAGTTACAGCCTGTGGATTTTGAGGTGCTTGCAATATCACTTCAATGGTTTCCACATTAGAAGGATATGATTCGCCGAAATCATAAATTGCCGTTACATGATAATCATATTCTCCGGCATCCAGAGCCAGGTCATCGTAAGTTATTGTAGCGGGATTGGTTATTTCATGGATCATTACATCATCACGATATATCTTATAACCGAGAAGATCGCGGGATTCATCTGTTCTCTGAGCTTTTTCAATTTGTTTTGTCTCTGTTCTGGAAAGCTTCTCATTGCTGATGGTTATAGTTGGTGGTTCTATACTTCTTGAAGTGGCAGGCTGGGTCCATTCGAGGTGAACATCATTGTAATCTACGATAGTACCAGTCAAACCGGTTGGAACCGCAAGAGGATCAAGAGTGAAATCGATATCACTGGTAGTTATATCCTGTTCAACCAAAACCCCTGTAACTGTATCAGGTTCGTAGTGATCTAACCCGGCAACAACATCATAAATTCCGGGAGAAACCTGGAAAGAATAGTCGCCTGAAGCATCCGGATTTGTAGTAAATGTACCGGCTGTTACAATAACATCCTGTACATTACCTGAACCACCGGTAAGATTTACATGTCCTGTTATTGTTCCTACTATGGAACTCTGTCCTCCACCAAGAATCACATCATCCACATACCAGTAATTTATATCCCAGGAATCACCGTCAAATACAAAGGCAAGTTGGAAGGTGGATGAACCTACATCGGGCGTTGTTACATCCATCTGTAATAATTCAGGACCAACATTTCCATTGGGATTGATCTCCCAAACGGTATTCCAGTCACTTCCATTACTGGTAGTTTCAACCCGTAAAGAATATCCTCCACCCCAGTTATCTACCATGTGTTTGAATTCCAGTTCCAGGGTTGCTGAACCTGTAGTGTTCACGGGCATGCTTATCAATCTTTGAACTGCAATGGTTGAAGGAGCCCAATTAAATTTAGCTTCCGGTGCAATTCCTCCGGCATTTGAACTGGATCCATGTTCCCAGTTACTACCACCGGATGTTGTCCAACCTGTAGGAAGCCAGGAATCGAA
>JAUVLE010000297.1 GCA_030595905.1 Candidatus Cloacimonadota bacterium
CTTTTTCCTTTTGGGTATGAAGAGCTATTTTTGCTGATTTAGTGTCAATGTTTTTAGCCAGTAACTTTATTTACAAGTATCCATTCTCGTTCCCAAGTTAGTCTTGAGAACATTGAAATATATTATTTGCATTACGAAGACAAACTTCGTAACGAGATTATTTTTTTTCTCACTTCTTCAAAAAACACTAAAAAATAATTTGACAAATTTCTGACTATTCGGTAATTAGGTAATCATCTAAATAAGGAGAAAATAAGAAAAGGATATGGTTAATGATAAAGTATTCAAAGCTCTTTCGGATGCAAATAGACGAAAGATCATTGATCTATTGAAAAAGAAAGAGATGACTGCCGGAGAGATAGCAAAGAATTTTGCTATTTCCAAGCCATCGATCAGTGAACACTTGAAAATCCTGAAAAATGCAGATCTGATCAGTTCGGAGAAGAACGGGCAGTTCATAACATATTTTTTGAATACTACTATATTGGAAGATGTGATCTCGTATTTTATGAAAGTTCTTAGCAACGAACCTGTCTTCACTAAAGTTACGCCAAGGCAGGCAAAAACGAACAATGAAAAAATTAGGAATAAATTTAAAAGGAGTCATTAATGAAAAATTTCAGATGGTGTTTTATAATAATTATCATTCAAATAATTTTGGCTTTGTATCTGGGATTATCTTTGTCGGAAGATGCAAGAATTCCCAGCCATTGGAACATCAAAGGTGAAATTGATGATTATGTTGGAAAGTGGACGGGAATATTATTATTTACGGGAATTAATCTGGCAATATTGCTTTTAATAATGGCACTTCCCTATATTTCCGTGCGGTATAAGAATGCACAGGAAAGATTTGAAAAAGTGATTCCCAGTCTGGCAACTATCATCATATTTTTCTTTGCAGGTATTCATATTTATATGATGTTGCTGGCAAAAGAAATATTGAGTCCAAGCGGGAATATTATTTTTTACCTTATCGGATTAATGTTCATTATGCTTGGAAATTTGTTTCCAAAAATACCTTCAAACTTTTTTGCAGGTATCCGAACTCCGTGGACTTTATCATCAGAAGAAGTATGGAGGAAAACGCATAGATTGGGTGGAATCAGCTTTGTAGCAGCCGGTCTCTTAATGATCATCATCACAGCGATTTTTGGAAATAGTCATACGGCAAATATTGTTATGTTCGTTATATTTATGGCTCTTGTTCTGTATCCGGTTGTTTATTCCTTTATTTTGTATAAGAAAGAAGAAAAAAAATAAAAAAAGTTAGGAGAAATAAATGAAACAAATACTCATTATTTTATTATGTCTTACATTTTCATTTGCGGTAGCAAGCGAATTGACAATTACCGAAAGGATCGAGAAATTTTCAGGGGAAAATGCTGACGAGTTATTAAATTTATTGGATTCTACCAATAACCAACGATCGGATGTAGAACAAGAATGTCTGAACTTTCTGGTGGAAAACTGCAGCAACAACGATCTGGCAGTTCTTACCGAAGATTATCTGATGACGAATATAGAATTTGCGATCAAAGCAAAAGAATTCAAATATGCAAATTATTCCGAAGATATTTTCCGTCATTTTGTTCTTCCGCATCGTATTTCTCAGGAACCGCTGGAGGATTGGCGTGAAAAATTCTATACTGAGCTTAAGCCGATCGTGGAAGAAGTTGAAAATATAGAGGAAGCTGCGATTCTGGTGAATATATGGGCTTTGGAGCAAATGTCTTTCAAGCCAACCAGCGGAAGAGATCAAGCACCTCTCACAACTATAAAAAGAGGTATCGGACGCTGTGAAGAGATGATGATACTCTTTATTGCTGCTGCGAGAAGCGTGGGAATTCCTACACGTACTACAAGTGTTTCTTTTTGGAATTTCACCAATAATAATCACGCCTGGGTAGAAATCTGGACTCCGGATGGCTGGAAATATACCGGTGGAGCTGAACCGGCAAATACGTTGAATAAAGCTTGGTTCACAAAGACTTCCCAACGGGCAACTTTAGTTTCTTCTAGAGCTTTTGGAAATTATGAAAGTAAAAATACGATCAAACAAGAAGACAATGTTACTATGATCGGTTCGACGGAATATTACACCGATTATGAATATATTAAGATCGAGGTTAAAGACGAGGATGGTAAACCGGCAACTGATGCAACGGTAATTATCTATGCAGCTTCTTACGGAGGATTGTTCCCCATAACTGAACTGACAACAGATAAAAAAGGTTTAATAAATATCCCGCTGGGCAAAGGAACTATTTTTATTACTGCCTTCAAAGATGATAAACTTGGATATTCTATTTTGAATACAATGAAAGATAATTTTACAGAACTCAAATTATCAGAAAATAAAAATATAAATGAACATTTTACTTTTCTTTTCCCAATTCCTTTTGATGATTCTGATAAAGCAAAACAAAAAGAGGTTCTCGGTGATAAATATAAATTGATGAGAGAAAATGCTGATCTTAAAAGAAAAGATAGGCTTAATAATCAGAAAAACAGCATCGATCTTGTAGAATATTATGATCTATCAAAAAAAGCTGAAAAACAGGACAGCACCTTTTTTGAAAACAGGAAAGAATTTTTGAAAAAGTGTGAAACTATAGCCGGTAATTTAAAACAATTTCTATATGTATTAGAAAAAAACAGCGATCCGAAAGAGATCGAAATTATTGTGAATATGATAGAAAAATGGGATATTAAGGAACTTTGTGAAATCCCTGATTCAACTGCAATCCAAACGGTTGTGGATATTTTCATTAAAGCTGAAAATAATTTTCCGGATATTCCTGAT
>JAUVLE010000092.1 GCA_030595905.1 Candidatus Cloacimonadota bacterium
ATTGAACGATTATTTTTGTTCATTTGGCTGCGAAATGACAATCCTGAGTCGATTTATTCGGAAATATGAATTAAGATGAAAATCGATTATGAGAAATGCAAATGTTGTTTAGTAAAGAATGGGGACTTCCGGGACAGCCCCGTTATTTATTTTTTAGAATCCTTTGCAGTTCCCTTTCAATGAAAGGGAAACGTAGAAAAGCAAGAAGAAAATTCTTTCTACGGCTTCTTATGTTCCCTCGCCGGTGACACAGGAGCGGGAGAGGGATAGCAGGGTGAGGTAAATATTCCTGCTTTGGTTCAATTAGCATAATTGAACCAGAAATAAATGTCATACCCGACTGCGATCGGGTATCCATTTCAAATTATAGATTCCCACTTTCGTGGGAATGACAGTATCCACCCCAAATCCTAACCACTGATTTCAATCGGTGGAAACAACAGGAAGACTATTATTCAATAGATTCCCACTTTCGCGGGAATGACAGAAGCAATGTAAAAGATAAGCAGAGTAGAAGCTTTCATGGGAATGACAGTACATTCCCGTATTGTTTAAATGGGATATTTCTCAGTTATTTATAATCGTTCGGAATCTTCGTCGAAATCACTTCCTGTAATTCGAGTTACATTATTTTCAGGAAGGTCGAGTTCCTGTGCTATTGCGTCAGCATTCCAGCCGTTTTCGGAAAGTTTCGAGATCATATTCTTCCTGAACTCATCAGTTCCAAAACCGGATAATGGGCGCAGGCTTGCTTCTTCGATATCCGGGACAACTTGTTTCTTTTTAAGAAGAAAAGAAATAAGAAATATTACAACGGCAATAAGAAGAATTCCTATACAAATCAGAATGGTGAGTTTAGTATCCAGATTTTCTTTTAGAAATTGAATAATTGATTTAATATTAGTTTTATAATTTGGTTGAGATGATAATTGAACAGAATCCTGTTTAATTATAACGGGCTGTGTAACAACAAGATTCTCTTTCAAGTCTTTTGCGATCTGGTTATATTTATCAGCCAGTTCTGTATTTCCGGTAGCACTGTAAAAACTGGCAAAACTTTCCAATTCATTTATCGCTTTTGGATTTTTTGTAATGAAAATATCTATCACTATTTTGAAGAGATCATCCTTAACTTCCATTACTTCATAATGATAGGTATCTCCAGAAACCAGTTTTTGAGAGCTGTTGATCGTAATGATAACCATAATTTTGTTTTTAGTTACTAAATAATCAAAAGCTGTGAGAACATTACTATTATAAAATTTCCTGTTAATAATATTTGCATCTTTGCTGCAATTGGAAATATTAATCTGTATTTCTTCCTCGTTTCTGAATATCTCGTAGTTTGGTTTGGAATCGAAAATAAGAACGGTTCGGTCTATCATGCTATAGTCTTTATGATACATATCTATAAATATATTTGCATTAAGAAGGAGAGATATTGTAAAAAAGACGAATAAAAAGTATTTTTTCTTCATATTTTCCTCTAAGAAATTTATTCTACCCTATTTTTTTATTTTATATTCTTTTGTCAATGTTAGTTTTGCAGTTAAACTGCAGAAAAGATATATGAAGAACGAAAAGAGATTAATTCTTTGAATTTTTTCTTAATTTTCTTCTGGCAGTAAATAGATTCTTTTGGAATTTTCTATTGCCGGGATCGTTATCGATGGCTTTGCTGAAATAACTGTAAGCCTTTTCATGATCTTTCAAGAGCATATAAACAGAACCGATATTATTCAGAATATTTGGATTTCCGGGAAAATACTCTTCTGCTTCCAAAAGCATTTCCAGGGCTTTTTTATCGTTCTTTCTTTTTAGTTCGAGAATCGAAGAATATAATAGACATTTGGATTTAACATATTTTTCTCTTATTACTACATCTTCAGCAATATTTTTATATTTCTGATAGGCTTTGTTTTTCGGATCAGAATCAGCTAACAATCTATATAGTTCAATTGCTTCATTCCATTTTTGTTGCATGATCACACATTCGGCAAGGGTAAGAAGGTTTATCTCATTTTCCGGATAGTTTTTAAATATCTTTCTAAGATATTTTTCAGCTTGCAGGTATTTTGTTTGAGCCATCAAAGATAGTGCAAGATTGTATATGTTCTCTGTCGAACTATTAATCAGAATAGCTTTCTGGAACGTATCATAAGCTTTTTCTGTCTTTCCCTGTGTAAGAAGTTTCTGTCCCTTCATTTGAAGGCGTTTTTCTTTTAGCAGATCAAAATATTTTATCATAAATTTAAACGATTTATTTTATACATCTTTTTTTACAGGTTCTTCAGTTTTTGAAACAGTATTCTCTTTTTCTTCAAGTATCTTCTTAGCTGCTTCGGCTTTTGCTTTTGCTTCCGCTTTTTTCTTTGCACGTACTTCTTTCAATGGATCGAAGATAGCACTTGTGGGGCATACATCTGCGCACAGACCGCAATTAATGCATTTATCATAAATGATCACAGCAAGATTATCCTGCATTTCAATTGCATCTTTTGGGCACTTCTTCACACATAACATACAGCCGATGCAGGCGGTTTTGTTACCGCAGAGTTTGCGAGATAACGCACCCTTATCGTGGGAAGTACAAAGAATATGAACACGTTTTTTGGAAGAAACCAGTTCGATCAGGTTTCGAGGACAGGCTATAACACAAGCACCACAGCCGGTACATTTCTCTTTATCCACGATCCTCATTCCGTTATCATCCAGATGGATTGCATCGAATTTACAGGCAGCAATGCAGTCATTCTGATACACACAACCATAATTACAAAGGTTTGGTCCGCTTGAAATTAGAATGGCTGCTTTACACGTTGCGATCCCCTGGTATTTATATCGGAAGAAAGTGTTGTCTTTCCCGCCGCTCTGACAATGGATAACAGCAATTTTTTTGTCTGCAGAAGATGCTTCCATTCCCATGATCTCTGCGATATGCTTAATGACCTCATCTCCGCCGGGGGCACATTTATCTATATCTTCGTTTTTCAATACAACAGCTTCGGCATAAGCCGAACAGCCGGGATGTCCGCAAGCTCCGCAATTAACTCCCGGAAGTATCTCATTGATTTCTTCAATTTTCGGATCCACATGAACGTGGAATTTTTTTGATGCAAAAGCCAATCCAAGTCCGTAGATCAGTCCCAGAACTCCTAATGTTGCAATTGAATATAATATTGTAACCATCTATATTCTCCCTAAATTTTTAAACCGGCAAACCCGAAAAAAGCTAATGCCATACATCCGGCAACGATCATTGCAATAGGCATTCCTTTCATGCTTTTTGGCAATTCTGCTTTTTCCAGCTTTTCCCTGATACCTGCCATTAAAAGAAGAACAAGAGTAAATCCAAGTCCGGCAAAGAAACCATTCAGGATAGCTTCGATAAAACTGAATTTTTCATTGATATTCAATATAGCCACACCCAGCACTGCACAGTTCGTTGTGATTAGAGGAAGGAATACACCTAATGCCTTATAAAGTGCAGGAGCTGTTTTTTGAATTACCATCTCCACCAGTTGAACCAGAGATGCGATGGTGAGAATGAAAGCTATAGTTTGCAGGAATTCTATTTTGAACGGAACAAGAAGATATGTCTGGATCAACCATGTAAATGTGGAAGCCATGGTCATTACAAAGATAACAGCCATTCCCATTCCCAGTGCAGAATCGAGTTTCTTGGAAACCCCGATGTATGGACAAAGACCCAGAAATCGGGCAAGCACAAAGTTTTGTACAAAGATGGCAGCAATTGCCATTGAGAAAATTTTCGCTACAAATTCCATTTATATTCTCCTATTTCTTCTTCATATTCATCAGACCCATCAAAAGACCCATCACAATAAATGCACCCGGAGCTAAAATAGCAATGAGCATAGGATTGTAAGTTTCGGGCAGTACATTAAATCCAAGAAGCTGTCCTGCACCCAGTATTTCCCTGATAATTGCGATGACTATCAAAGCGAGTGTGAATCCGATTCCCATTCCAAGACCATCGACGATTGAACGAGCCACATTGTTCTTTCCTGCAAAAGCTTCTGCTCTTCCCAGGATTATACAGTTAACAACGATTAACGGAATAAATAAACCCAGGTTTTTATGAAGTGCCGGAACATAAGCTTCCATCACCATATCGACGATCGTAACAAAAGAAGCTATCACAACGATATAAGATGGAATACGGATCTTGTTTGGAATGAAATTTTTTATAAGTGAGATAAAAATATTAGAGAAAACAAGCACGAAAGTGGCTGCTGCTCCCATACCAATAGCGTTTTCTACAGAAGAAGAAACTGCCAATACTGGGCAAAGTCCAAGTGCCATCACGAAAACGGGATTTTCTTTTACAAATCCTTTTGTGAATTCTTTGAAAAATGTCATTTAATTTCCTCCTCTTTATCAGAAGTTAATTCTTCCAATTCAGAAGTAATTTCTTCCAGCATTACCAGACCGGTTTTTATCGAATTTGCTATCGTCCTGGTTGTGATCGTAGCTCCGGTGATACTGATGATCTCTCCACCGTCTTTATCTACCAGCATGGAAGATTTATTTTTGTTTTCAAATTGTTTTTGGAATTCCTGTTTTTGGCAGTTTGCTCCCAGCCCGGGTGTTTCTTTCTGCTCGATGATCTTGATTTTGTTTACCACAAGCTCCTGAGTTACTCCGATCATAGTTTTAACATCGCCGCTGTAACCATATAAGGAAGCAACAAAAGTATAACCAACGATTTCACCGTTTTCGTTTTTTCCTATATAAACCACTTCATCATTGAAGTATGAAAGACTGTCGAATGCTACAGCAGAAGGAAGAACTTCGAGCCTGGCTTCTTCTTTTGTTTTTCTCTGGTTTTCTTCGATTATGGGTTTGGTGATGCTGTTGATATATGCCAGAACTCCGCTGGCAATAATGGTTATGCTAAGTAAAACAAATCCTAATTTAAGATAATATTTCATGCTTTTACCTCCCCAAATATTCTGGGTAATGTAAATCTATCAATAAGCGGGACAGTAATGTTCATCAGGAGTATGGAGTAAGAAACACCTTCCTGATATCCTCCTACCAGGCGGTTGACCACGGTAAGAATTCCGCAGCCCATACCAAAAACGATTCTACCCCTTTTTGTTACCGGTGAAGTTACCATATCCGTTGCCATGAAAAAAGCTCCCAAGATCAATCCACCGGAAAAAATATGAAATACAGGCAGTAATATCGATGCTGAGAATAGACCGTTTATTCCTCCAAATATATAAGTAAGAACGAAAACAGTTCCGATATAACTAATGGGAATGCGCCATTCGATGATGTGTTTGTATGCCAGATAAGCTGCTCCTATCAGAAGTGCAGCAGCAGATACCTCCCCGATGACTCCACCGACATTTCCCCAGAAAAGGTTCTGGATCGTATCGGAATTGGAAAGGCTGTTCATTACGGTTTCTGCCATGTCTCTGCTGATCTGTGTTGTATCCCGCAGAGCTTTTGCCACACCGAGCGGAGTGGCAGAAGTTATTACTTCCGGTACATTTGAAGGAAGGTTCTTCAAACCGTTTATAGAGCTTTCAAAAAAATTACTGAGGGGAGATGTTGCTTTCCAGCCGGATGTCATCAATGTGGGCCAGGAAGCTACCATGAATGCTCTTCCCAGTAAAGCGGGATTAAAAATATTATATCCAAGTCCGCCAAATACCTGCTTTCCTATTGCGATAGCAAAAACAGAACCGATAACAGGCAGCCACCAAGGGGAAGATGTATTGATGTTAAAAGCTATCAGGATCCCGGTGACAACAGCACTTCCATCTGTTATTGTGATAGGTATTTTCCTTAATTTCTGTATAACTGCTTCCGTGATAACTGCGGCAGCAACTGCATAGATCGTAAGGTAAAGCGACTGTATTCCAAAAAAGAAAATACCAACCAGAAGTGCAGGCGTAAGTGCAAGTGAAACCTGCCACATAACAGAAGGGACAGATATCCGCTGTTTTAGATGCGGAGATGCCGAGACGGCATAAATATCGGGCATATATCCTCCAAAATTTTATAGATTATTTTATAGATCTTTTTTCGTTTATCTTGATTTTTCCTATATCTATCCACTGGATAAGTTTGATATGAGAAGGACAGACATAAGCGCAGCTTCCACATTTCATACAATCCATTACGCCGTATTTCTCTGCCAGATCAAAGTCGTCATATCGAACGCTATTTGCTATTAAGCTGGGAACCAGGTTCATCGGGCAGATATCGACGCATCTTGCACAACGCAAACAGGTGCTCTCATCATCTTTATGAGCTTCTTTTTTGTTGAATAGCAGGAGACCGGAACTTCCTTTGGTCATCGGTGTATCCAGAAACGGAATGGCAAATCCCATCATCGGTCCACCGGAAATCACTTTTCCTATTTCTTCGGTAGTTCCTCCACAGAAATCTAAAAGGTCTGAATATAATGTTCCAATGCGGGCTTTGATGTTTTTGGGTTCTTTAACGATCTTGCCGCTTACAGTGATTATCCTGTCAATAAGAGGCTTTTTATATCTTACGGCTTCATAAACAGCGATCGCTGTTCCCACATTTTGTACTACCACACCAACTTCCATTGGCAGTCCGCCTTTATTCGGGACTTTTCTTTTAGTTGCTGCATAAATGAGCTGTTTTTCTGCACCCTGCGGATATTTGAGCTTCAAACCGGTAACTTTAATGTTTTTATCTTTTTTCACCAGCTTCCTGAACATTTTTATTGCATCGGGTTTATTAGCTTCGATTCCGATGATGCCTGTTTTCGCATTTACGATCTTCATAAAAATTTTCAAACCGGCAATAATATCACCAGCTCTTTCAAGCATGATCCTGTAATCTGCAGTGAGATATGGTTCGCATTCCACTCCGTTCAAGATAATTGTATCGATAGGTTTATCTGCCGGGGGAGAGAGCTTGACATGAGTTGGGAATCCTGCGCCACCCATTCCACAGATACCGGCATCTGCAATGCGCTTCTTCATTTCATCGATAGAAAGATCAAAATAGTTTTCATCATTTTCCAATTCTATCCATCTATCCTGTTCGTCACCGGTTATTTCGATTCCTGTTGCCAATATACCGGTGGGATGATGAAATTTATCTATCTTTGTAATTTTGCCCGAAATGGAAGCATGCATCGGGATAGAAACAAAACCACATGGTTCGGCTATGCACTGTCCTGTAAGAACTTCATCTCCAACTTTTACGATGGGTTTGGAAGGAGCACCGATATGTTGGGAAATCGGGATTACCACTTTTTTGGGTAAAGGTATTTCTTCAATAGCTTTATTTTTGGAAAAATGTTTGAAATCATGAGGGTGAATCCCTCCCGGAAAAGTCTTAAGACCCATATTTTCTTCCTTTTGTTTCCAAATTTACAATATCATTTTCTTTAGAAACCACATTTAAAAAGTTTATTTATAAATCAAGAATTTTTTTATTGATATATTTACTCGAACTTATCAAAAGATATAAATAGACAAAATGAAAGTGCTTAAAGAAGTTGCTTTACAGAAAAATAGATTGTCGGTTTAAATATATGAGATTGAATCAGGTTGAGAAGCGTACTTTTTTCCTGTTGATGCTGGCATCACTTTTTAACGGGTTTGTATTCAGCTCGTTCCAGATACAGGATATTATAGCCAAAAAAGCACTTCATGCTTTAGATTGGCAGATAACGTTACTGGTGATGTTGTGGCCTCTTTCCAATCTTCTTTCTATCTGGTGGGGAAAGATATTGGAACATTCCGGAAGTTTGTCAGGATTTTTTGTGTTAACCGGTTTTGTTGGAAGACTTTGCCTTCTTTTTATGCTATGGATCAACAGCTTCTACTACTATTTAATTATTCTCGTAATTGTTTTTTCCTTCAATTCATTTTTAAGTCCTGCACAGAATTCTATTTATCAGATAAATATCAAACAGGAAAACAGGGGAATAATCTTTGGCTATTCATCGAGTCTGATCACCCTGGTAATGATCCTTGCCAGTTATATTGCAGGAAGGATACTCGATATCAACGAGAGTTGGTTCAGGTATATTTTTGCATTTGTAGGAATTATGGGATGTATCAGCGCACTGATAATGGCATTGATAAAAGTCCGAAAGAACAGTTCCCGGGAAAAAGCTTTCACTGGTTTGAAACAACTTTTTATAAAACCGATAGCACGTACATTAGAGGTTTTGCGGCAGAACAAAGATTATGCTGTTTTCCAGAGGAATTTTTTTATTTATGGAATTGCATTTATGATGATCCTTCCTGCTATTCCCAAATATCTTATTGATTATCTTGAAATGGATTATTCACAGACATTCCTGGCAAAAGCAATAATATCTCAGATAGGAATATTGATCCTGGCTCCGATAGCCGGGAAGGTCTTTGGTAATAAAAATCCTGCTTTTTTTGCGTCTTTAACCTTTGGCTGTGTGAGTTTATACCCGTTGATTCTATTGATCTCCAGTTTTTTTATCGGGCATCCCTGTGCAAACTATTTTGTTTATCTGGCTTTTCTTGTATTCGGGATCGGTATGTCCGGTATGATCATTGCCTGGAATATCAGTTCCATCTATTTTGCCGGAGACCAGGATGTTTCGATGTATCAGAGCGTACATGTAACACTCACCGGTATTCGCGGTCTATTTGCACCATTTTTGGGATTGATCGTAATGAAGCTTTTCGGGATACAGACACTCTTTGTAATAACAATTTTGTTGTTGCTTCTGGCTTCTATTCTAAGCTACAAACTTTATCTTGCAATGGATAAGAAGAAATTTAAATTGAATTTGTATGGAAGAAAATTTATGATCTATTTAAGAAAAATATTTCCATTCGGTTAGGAGGGATATTGAAAAAGGTTCTTTTTGTATTCATTATAATTGTTTTCCTGATTGAACTAAAGGCATCCATAACTGTTGAATACACTACAAAATTAGCTCCAGAGATCATCAAGACAGAGTTTGTGGAAGACATCGAATATCTCAATGTTTATGAATTGAATAAAGCGTTCAAAGCACAGATCGTGGAAGATGTGCTCGATCAACGCCTGAATATTAATATTTATGATGAACAGTTGATATTTTTATTGGAATCTTCATATTTATCTTTTCATGCTGAATTATATAATTATACATTTCCAATAATTCAAAAGGATGAAAAATACCTGATTCCCGTTAAATTCCTGAAAGAGATATTACCGCTCATTATTCCAGATAAGATCAGTTATCTAAATAATAAAATAGTAGCTGCAACTCCCAGCGATAATAGTATTCGCACAATTGTCCTTGATCCCGGGCACGGTGGAAAAGACCCCGGTGCTGTCAGCTTCTCAAAAGATAACTTTGAAAAAGATATTGTTCTCATCATCACCAGAAAACTTGAGAAGATGCTTTCAGACAGCCTTGGCGTAAATATTCTATTAACTCGTGATAAAGATGAATTTGTCTCTCTTCAAAAGAGGACGCAATTTGCGAACAGTAATAGCGCAGATCTCTTTATTTCCATTCATTGTAATGCACATTATAATAAGAAAATAGATGGCATCGAAGTGTATTATCTTTCCACTGCAAAAACAGATGATGCAAGAGCTGTGGAAGCACTCGAGAATAAGGTTGTATATGAATTTGAAGGTGGCGAAGAAGCTGTGAAAAAATATGATGACCTGGCTTTCATACTTGCAGATATGGCGCAGAGTGAACACCTGGAAGAAAGTTATGATCTGGGCTCGAAGTTACAAAATGCACTTGTCAGTTCCACAAATGGGTATAATAGAGGAGTGAAACAGGCTAATTTTTATGTGCTTCGAGGTGCGTTCATGCCGGCAGTTCTGGTAGAGCTTGGTTTCTTATCTAATAAAGAAGAGGAAAAAAAACTGATCAATTCCAAATATCAGGATAAATTAGTAAGATCGATGTTCGAGGGGATCAGAGATTTCAAATTTAAATATGATAAAATGCAATAATAAAATCGAAAAAAGGTTTGACACGAAATAACGCTAACTATTTTTGTCACAAAAATTTATAAAAAGGAATGGAGGGTTAAATGCCTACTCATAAATCTTGTGTAAAAAGACTGAGACAGGAAAAAAGAAGGAATGCACGAAATCACTTTGTGGAAATGACAATAAAATCTTTATCAAAGAAGATGCATAGTGATATTCCGATCGAAGAAAAAGAAACATTATTGGCGGAAGTTTATTCAAAACTCGATAAAGCTGCAAAGAGACATATCATTCACAAAAGAACTGCTTCCCGCAGAAAAGCACGACTTGCTGCATATTTCAATAAGATAAAGAACGGAGATGTTAAAGAAGATAAAACTGTAAAAAAAACAGTGAAAAAAACTGAACCGAAAAAAGTGGAAAAAAAAGAAAAAGAAGAAAAGTAGATCGATTATATTTTGTTGAAGGCAGACACTCTGGTCTGCCTTTTTCATTAAAAAAATAAACAAAACTAAATATGAACATTAATTTGAATTTTGAAACATATATTTATATTTTTGCAGTTATTATAATTGCTATTTTGTTAACGGGTTATTTCTTATTTAAAAAGAAACAAAGAAAGAAAACAAAAAGTAAAACTTCTTCCAGTCTAAAGGAAAAACTTTCCAAAACAAAAAACGGATTTATCGGGAAATTGGCGGAAATAATAAATCTGCGTGGGAAAGTAGATGAAAACTTGATGGATGAACTGGAAGAATTGCTCATTCAGGCTGATGT
>JAUVLE010000113.1 GCA_030595905.1 Candidatus Cloacimonadota bacterium
ACAACCGCGAACATCACTGTTCTCTGCCATATCAGCAGCTTTGATCACCTGTTGATACCATTCGGGATAATTCTCTATCCTCGTAGGGGAAATTGCCGTTTTTCCTTGCTTTGCCATAAAGATACTCCAATTTCAAAAAAATTTATTCTAAACTTTTTACAGGCAATTCTTTGTCAAATCAAAAAAAGCGATTTTACTAACTATCTTGACGATGACGTTTAACCACTAAGACATAAAATCAATAAAAATCCTTAAAATAATTATTTGTAAAAGCGTAACAGATATCTTCATAATAAAATGCTAATTTGAATTTTCAAAGAGTTTTAACAAAAAATTTACTTTTGTTGGATTTAATAATTTACTGACTTATAATTCCTTTATCAGTGGCTATCTGTGAAAATCCGTGAGCTAAACGGTATCTCTTGACACCAATCCATAAGATTATGATTTGGGAATTGAAAAATTGAGTCTGATTCGATATAAAGAAACTATTCATATCGAGTCAATAAAATGAACTATGAACAAATATGATGTAATAGTAGTTGGAGCCGGTCATGCCGGGATAGAAGCCGCACTTGCTGCTGCCAGGATGGGGGCAAGAACACTGATTTTCGTTATCAAGATAGAAACTATCGGAAGAATGAGCTGCAATCCTTCTGTCGGCGGTCCGGCAAAGGGTCATCTTGCGCGGGAAATAGATGCTCTGGGTGGAGAGATCGGCAGAGCAGCCGACATTACCGGTATTCAATTCCGCATGCTTAACAGAAAGAAAGGTCCTGCAGTCTGGGCTCCGCGTTCTCAAAATGACAGGGTCCAATATTCCATCGTTATGCATCATACATTAGAGGAACAGAGTAACCTGGAGATCAAGGAATCAACCATCGATGAGATATTGCTTTCTCCGGATAAGAAAAAAGTCATAGGCGTTCGCTCGAAGCTGAGAGAAGATTATTTTGCACCCAGGGTGATCCTGGCAAATGGAACATTTCTGCGGGGAAAAATATACGTGGGAAAAGTAAGTTACAGTTCCGGCAGAGCAGGAGAACCGGCATCGAATAATCTTTCCGATTCCCTGATAAAAGCCGGATTAAAACTTGCCAGATTCAAAACCGGCACACCTCCAAGGATTGATCTGCGAACTGTGAATATGAACGTTGTAGAAGAACAACCCGGCGACGAAGATCCGCAGGGTTTCTCTTTTTATCGAGATATTAAATTAAGAAATCATATAAGTTGCTATCTTACGTTCACCACTCCAGAAACTCATAAGATCATCCGTTCCAACCTTGATAAATCTGCACTTTACGGAGGATATATCAGCGGGGTCGGTCCTCGTTATTGTCCATCCATCGAAGACAAGGTAGTTAAATTCAGCACAAAAGAGCGGCACCAGGTTTTCATCGAACCGGAGGGAGCCAATACTTTCGAAGCTTATGCAAATGGCATTTCCAACAGTCTGCCGCCGGAAATTCAAAAGAAGATGCTTCATTCTATTCCGGGTTTGGAAAAAGCAACAATTATTCGTTACGGATATGCCATCGAATATGATTACATAATTCCCGATGAGATCAAGCCGACCATGGAAAGCAAACAGATTTCCGGGCTTTATCTCACAGGTCAGATAAATGGAACATCGGGTTATGAAGAAGCGGGAGCACAGGGAATCTCTGCCGGTATAAATGCAGTTCTTTCTCTATATAAAAAAGATCCTGTAATATTCGATCGTTCTCAATCTTATTTGGGTGTTTTGCTGGATGACCTGGTTACAAAAGGAACTACGGAACCATACCGGCTTTTTACTTCCAGGGCAGAATACCGCCTGTATCTTAGGCAGGATAATGCAGATGAAAGAATGATGCCGCTGGGATATAAACTTGGATTAGTAAAAGATACCAGGTGGCGGAGATATGCGGAAATAAAAAAAATCCACGATAGGGAATTGCATTTTCTTAGAACGCATAATTCATCTAAAAGCAGCGAATTGAAAGAACCTACAAAACTGGCTAATATCTTGAAACGCCCAAAAATACACTTCGATGATCTGCAAAGATTCGGTTATCAGATACCTTCCGATATTACAGAAAATATCAAAAACAAAATTGCTCTGGAAATAAAATATGAAGGATACTTGAAGCGTCAACTGGCAGAGATAGATAAATTTGAAAAAATGGAGCATTCCACGATACCTGCTACTATAGATTATATGAAAATAGAATCCATCGCTTATGAGGCACGTGAAAGATTGAGCAAAATAAAGCCGGTTTCCCTGGGACAGGCTTCACGGATATCTGGTGTGAACCATACGGATATCACGGCTTTGATGGTCTATTTGAAGAAAAATAAACAAGGAGAAAACCGATGAGGAAGATATTCCCGGTGATTATAATTTTTTTCCTGCTTTCCGGTTGTGCATCCCAGCAAAAAGAGCATTGGAAAAGTGAAGCAATTCACAAAATAGAAGCTGTCGAGCTTCCTGCATGGTTTTATGAACTACCGAAAATGGATGGTTGTGTGATCGGCATTTCACAGAAAAGTTTTAATGTGGAAGATATGAAAGAATCTGCCCGTCAGATGGCTGCCGTGATGAAAAGCCGTAATGAAGCTTCCTATTCGATAGATAAGTTTGCATCCACAACTTCAGAAAATATCATTGAGGAAGGCAAAGCGAAGTTCAGGCTTAATGTAAGTGCTTCACCGGAAGTTACCAAAAGAATTTATGATTCGCTGCAACTGATCGATGAGGCATATTTTTATGATTTTTTTATCGGGCTTTATTCTTTAAATGCCAATGAAATCCCAAAAGAGTACAAAAGAAAATATGTGGCAAATCTTCCTGACTGGTATGAAGAAGATGCAATAATAATAGAGCCAGACCGGATTCTCAGTCGTTCATCTTACAGTTCGTCAAACCTCCTTTCCGCATGGGAGAATGCAGCAGAAAAAGCAAGATTTGAAATTGCAAAATACATGGAAAAGGAAGTGCAGTCTGCCCTTATCAGTGATGATGAAAGAATAGAAAAAAAGATCTCCCTGGAAACCAGGAAAAAATTGATACGAATGGAAATGACAAGGAGTTTTGTCTCTTCGGAATTGAAAGATAACCTGAGGAGTTACAAAGTCATTATGGAAATAATGATAAAAATTTAGAAATAATATAAATATTCGTCAGTATCTGTCATTTGCCAGGATGTGTACTTTGTAGTGACTTTGTGGCAAAACACTAAAAAAGAGGTTTGATAATGAAAGTTATTGCGATTATTCCTGCACGTTATGAATCGACAAGGTTCCCCGGAAAACCTTTAGTTAAACTTGGAACAAAATATATTATTCAGCATGTTTATGAACGCGTATTTGACAGTGGTTTATTTGATGACGTAATTGTAGGAACCGATGACCAGCGCATTTTTGAAACAATAAATAAATTCGGCGGAAAAGTGGTGCTCACCAGCAGGCAGCACGAAAGCGGAACCGACCGCATTGCCGAAGTATGTAAAAAATTACCTTATCTACACGAGGTGGATATTGTGGTGAATGTTCAGGGAGACGAACCTTTCATTTCTGCAGAACCGCTGCAAAAATTACTCTATGCTTTTAAAGAACCGGAAATAGAAGTTGCTTCCCTGATGCACAGGCTCAATAAAGATATTGAAAACCCGAATATTGTAAAAGTTGTTTGCAACAAAGATAATTTTGCTCTCTATTTTTCTCATTCTATCATTCCATTTAAACGCAGTGCACACATAGAGTATTTCCAGCATATCGGCGTTTATGCTTTCCGCAGAGAAGCGCTTTTCAGATTTATTGAACTTCCAAAAGGAAAGTTGGAAGAAACGGAAAAATTAGAACAACTCCGCCTATTGGAAAATGGAATTAAGATCAAGATGATCGAAACCGAATACAAAGGGATCGGCATAGACACTCCCAAAGACCTGGAGAAAGCAGAGAAATTGCTTATAAAATAACTGATAGGATCGCAAAAAACACTTATTCTGTCATACCCGACACGCCTGCCAAGCCGTAGTTTTGCGAAGGCTGGATCGAATTTCCGTTTCAAATGGAGACAAAACGAAAGGTTATTTCAATAACAAACACTTCCTACTCGCAACTACCTTGCCATCCACTTTTAGCTGATACATATAAACACCGGAAGTTACCGATTTATTGTTTTCATCTCTGCCATCCCAAATTATATGGTGAAGTGACTCCGTCGCTTTTGCATCAACACGGTTGATGCAGTCCAAAATCCTCACTTTTTGCCCTTTCAGATTATAAATTTCAATCTTTGCGTTCTTTGCGTCTTTGCGAGAGACATCAAATGAAATGGTCGTTGCAGGACTGCGACCGGCTCCGGCAACTGCCGGATTGAAGGGATTAGGGTAATTCGTTAACTGGTACCGGGTGTTGGGTATTTGGTATTGGGTAGCTTCCACATACGGTTCAGCTCCGAATTCATAGCAACCCATATCGATGATGGCAACTCCATTATTATCACCATCCCAAACGCGGTGATTGTGAAGCAGATCCCATGGTGGTAAATATAAACTGGTTGTATCCGGTGTACCTGCATCTATGCAGGGGGAAAGCGGGGAAAGCAGATAAGGTTGCTCTGGTGTTCCAAAAAAAAGCGGATTTTCATCTATATTACCTTCCAGCCAGTTGACGATGTTGACACCATTCTCATTAAAGATAGCATCTTCTCCACCCATAATATTGTTATTTGAAATATCAAGTTCACTAATAATTCCATAAATAGTTTGATCCCAAAGAACTATCTCATAATCACATTCATTTCGTAGAATATTATTACTAAACTTAATGTTACCTTGAAATTCGCAAGTATATTCAGATTCATTATCCACTACCGTATTATTAGTAAAAAATAGTGTATCTCCTTCTAGAACCTGAGCGTAAATCGTATTTCTTCCATTAGTTATTGTATTATCGTAAAAAAGACAGTTATTTATTATTACATTATCAAGAACATTATTATAGTGGTTATTTAGAAAAGCACTTGCAACACCTTGCCACATTGTACTTGTTAAACTATTGGAAATAAAGGTACAATTCTCAATAATTATATCACTGTTACTCATTGCTTGTAATCCGGAACATAAAGCAGCATCATTAATTAATTCATTATTTGAAAAATTACAATCTTCAGCTTTAAAGAAACTACACTCAGTAATTGCAGCTCCTGCAAAACCTAACTCAGATTGATTGTTATCTACTATAACATTCTTAAGTTGTATATTACCGCATTTTCCTGCACCACAAAAGGCTGCCCCTATTTCAGTTATACAATCTTGAACAATAATATTTTCGAATCTGATTGAATCACAATAGTAAAAAGTTATAATTGAGTATTTATAATTACCATTGATAAATGATAGATTTTTCACTATTGAGTTTACGTAACCAGGTCCAGCAAAAAACAAAGGGCAGAAATTCATTTCCCCATCGATTATAGTTGAATTAACATCTTCTCCAATAATGTTAACATAGGCTTTACATCCAAAAGCAAATTGTTGTTGATTTTCACTGATATTGTACGTTCCTGCTGCCAGATGAATCGTCTTGGGATTCAAACTATCGGAAGCGATTTTTCTAACAGCAAGATTAATCGTCTTCATCGGTTCTGTAGAAGATAATCCTGAATTTGAATCGTCTCCATCCGGAGATACATACAGATCATGATCAACCTGCTCTAAACTATTATTTAAGATATCGAAAGAATAAGGATTAATATTAAGATGATGATAATATTGTGCAAAAAACTGGGTAGGTTCTGCAATAGTAAAAGTATCTACAATTACTTCAATTTCTTCTATGTAAGGACTTGCAGTATATATTTCTAGACCTGTGGCAGCAAAATTATTATAAATGCTGCACCTGTTTACCGGATCAAAAGTAACTTGAGTATAACCACGTATTCCAACACCACCACCACCAGTCATAGCATAGTTATTCCTAATTGATGTACCTGAAAAAAAAACGTCTCCATCGTCAATATGAATTCCTCCAGAATAATTTGAGTAATTTCTTATAATCAAACAGTTCATAATCTCACATTGAATAAGTAGATCCGGATCTCCCCAGATACTTATACCACCTCCTAGTTTGGGGTAATCAAATTCACCCTGTCCATTTGTAATTGTGAATCCGCGCAGACAAGCATCTATTTCTTCGTTTACCAGACAGACACAACTGGTTATACGCTGTCCATCTATGACGGTGGAATCGACATAAGCTGCGTTGCCTGTGGTCAATTCAAGGCTGGCAACCGTGATGTTTTTGCCGTCGTAGATGATATTTTCAAAGTATGTACCGGGATGAACGAGAACAGTATCTGCGTCTACAGAAGCATCGATGCCTTGCTGAATAGTAGTAAAGTTGCCTGTGCCGTCTTGTTTGATGTGCCAGGTAGTAGTATTTAGCAACGAACAAAACAAACAAAACAAACAAAACGAACAAAAGAGATAAACTTTTAATTTCATTCTTTCTCCAACCTTCTGTCATTCCCGTGAACCGTGTCCGGCTTTTTTTTAATAGTTTCTGCTATTTGACGGAAACGGGAATCTGATGTTTAATGGATTCCAAATCATCCGTCAGTAGCCGGAGTAAACAGTTGGGAATGACATTTCTTAAAGGACGAATGCAGGTGACAATGACAATTGTCACCTGCGGATTCTCATTTATTTCAAAAGCAGCATTTTACGAGTCAACTCTTTGTTATCTGTTCTTAATTTGTAGAAATAGATACCTGATGTAACGTCTTTGCCGCTTTCATCTTTTCCATCCCAGGTTACATTGTAATCACCTGCTGGTTGTGTTCCGGTTGCAAGTGTTTTCACTTTTTGTCCCTTGATGTTGTAGATCAAAATTGAAATTTGAGATTCTTCCGGTAAACTGTAGGCAATGGTAGTTACTGGGTTAAACGGATTAGGATAATTCGATGCTTCCAATTTAGCAGAAGCTGGTGTACCCCCATGTTCGTTTTTGAAGGATACATAATAGCAGTCTCTGTTCTGCTCGACTTTGATTGATCCCTTTTCGGTTTGGGTGGTTTCAGGATCGTAAACATTATATTCTCTGATGACTTTGTTCTCTGATCTGCTGCCGTAATAGAATTCAAATTCCAGGCTGCTGCCCTGATTTTCCATGATGTAGGCACATATCTGGGCAGATGTATCCTGAACTACAGTGGCACCTTTGCATTCTCCATCAATAAAAGTACCTATTTCCGTGGGCAGGTCTTCCGGATCAAGCTGTATATAGATTGGAATATAGTCAGATTCTTCTAAGTAAGTAAAATTCTGAACTTCTCCAACATTAAACGGTTCTCTTGGTATATCATCGATCCATGAAAAATTCGGTATATCTTGCTGACACCAGACTATGACCATATCTCCGGGATTAAGAGTATATGGAACTTCAGGCCAACCATTGTTGTATTTAACAGACCAGTGCTGTGCCAGTATTTTATAGATGTTATCCAGGTAACCGGCAAAGGCATCGTAAACATGCTGCGATTCATCCAGGAAGTAACCGATCCAGTTACCTGATGGCATTTCAGAAAGTACTGGGAATGTTGTATGTTCATCACATCTGAAACCTGAAATATCAAACCCACATTCATTCTCGGTTTGGAATTTATACCCTTGTGGACTGGTAATTTCGTGGTCTCCATTATGCCAATATAGACCAGTATAATAAAATAAAACACTTTGTCCAAGTCCTTGTATCAAATCATCTTGTATTGGAATGAGCAAAGGATCAACGGTATTATTGTCTCCTGTCATCGTAATATCCAGTATGTCAAAGCTCAGCCATTTCCAACCGTTATTGGTATTCGCATCAGGAAATTCGTAGGTTTTTATTTCGTGAGGATGATATAAAGCACCCATATCTGCTCTTGTACCATCCGGATCATTATACTGCGATTCTGGACAACCGGTGTCTATGCAAGGGGATTTCACTGTTTCAGTCCAGGATAAATTGAAATTATTGTTTGTAGGCTCAATGAAGAGAGGGTCATCAGTTATATTATAAAATCCATGATACGGAACTGAAGTATTTTGTACACGTGAATAAAAAATGTTAAATGCAAATTCTCCTAGCCCTGAGGGCAAAAACTGTGCATTATAACTAAAAATACAATTTATAGAAAGTACATATAATTCTCCAATAGCTCCATCACGGTCAAAAATTCTTTGATTTCCATAAAAAGTATTATTATAAATATATAGAATATCTGTATCTAACTTTATACAGCATTCATTATCATACATACAGTTATCTTCTAACTCTAAAATTCTACTAGCGATAATTGCATAAGAATCAAGAGAATCATGATTATAAAGGATATTACCTTTAATTAATGGAAAATTATCAGTTGGAGGAGTAGAATCTATTAAATTAATTCCACATACTTCGTTATAAGAAATTTCATTCCCGATGATTTGAGGAATTACTGGTGAAACACATGAAATACCGACGAAATTATTATTAATCAAATTATTTGAAATCAATGGTGAAAAATATTCATTTCCCCAACCATCAATGTAAATTCCAAATCTTATGTTTGTTATTATACATTGGTTTACTTTTACGAAACTGTTGTAAATTAGTACTCCCTTTCCTGCATCACTATTCAATCCCCTTATCGTAAATCCTTCAATTAAACAATCATCAAGGTTCTCAACTGTTGTGATAACACTTCCTGCTGGATTTTGGGAACCATCAATAATTGTAGATTCTATATATTGCTGAAGTCCCGTTGTATGATAAAGACTTGCCACAGTAATATTTTTATCGATAGTAACGTTTTCATCTTCATAGTATGTCCCAGGAGATACAATTATTTTATCTCCATCTACTACTAATGGTGAACTTACTGCTTCCTGGATTGAAATAAAATCCCCGGTGCCATCTTGTTTGATGTGCCAGGTAGTAGTATTTAGCAACGAACAAAACAAACAAAACGAACAAAAGAGATAAACTTTTAATTTCATTCTTTCTCCAACCTTCTGTTCGGCTTAGCCGAATTCTATTGTCATCCTCGCGAAAGCGGGGATCTCTGATTCCAAATCATCCGTCAGTAGCCGGAGTAAACAGTTGGGAATGACATTTCTTAAAGGACGAATGCAGGGGGCTGTCCCGGAAGTCCCCATTCTTTACTAAACAACATTTGCATTTCTCATAATCGATTTTCATCTTAATTCATATTTCCGAATAAATCGACTCAGGATTGTCATTTCGCAGCCAAATGAACAAAAATAATCGTTCA
>JAUVLE010000247.1 GCA_030595905.1 Candidatus Cloacimonadota bacterium
ATCCAATCCAGTTTGATGAGACTTTAGAACCTGATGAAACATCTTCGGAAAATTTGAATATCGGAAATACCGGTGGTGCAGTTCTTGATTATACGGCTATCCTTTCAGAAACCAGAAGAAGTCCATTATTAAGAGATATGATCAAAGGAAATAATGATTATCTCTATAAAGATTCATCGACTAAAATTCCATCAGGAAATTTTTATGAATATACTTCCAGAGCATATTGTTCAGCATCCGGAGGTTGTGATGAATACATCAGCCAGGTAGTTGTTGGTGATATTAATAATTCTTCAGCTTGCGACGGATATGTTGATTATACAACGATTTCAACCGATATGACTATCGGAACCGGATATACAATATCTGTTACAAATGGAAATACTTGGACTGGAGATGAATGTGATGTTTATGTCGATTGGAACAAGGATGAAGATTTTACTGACACAGGAGAATATTTTTTGTTAGCAAATGGTCCGGATATTTTTGATGGTACGATCACACCTCCGGAAGGAGCAACGACGGGAGAAACTAGGATGAGGATCAGGATCCGTTATTATGGTTCTGAAAATCCTTGTACTGATTTTACTTACGGCGAAGTAGAAGATTATTCCGTTAATATTGTTTCCAGCGGACCAGAATGGGTAACTCTTGATGGTGGCTCAGAAGTCAGCAGTTCGATTGCAGTTGGAGCAGGTGATGATGTAATCATCGTTGGATTTGATTCTACAGACCTGACAGAGGGTGTTTATACTGCTGATATCGTAATTTCCAGCAACGATCCCGATGAATCTCCGATTACAGTTCCGGTTACTTTAACAGTAGATTCCGGTGGAATTCCTGAACCGGATATCCTGATTGATCCAACATCTCTATCTCAGGAACTAGAACCGGATGAGACAGATTCACAAAACTTTAATATCACCAATGTCGGAGATGCGGGAACAACCCTGACCTATAATATTACCTGGGAATATACAACTGCAAGAAGTTTGGAAATTCCGGAGAAACCCGATGATATGCCGGATTACGAATGGGAAAGACTTTATCTGAATACAGGTTTTAGAGATGAAACATGGTTGGATGTTAATCCTATATCAGGAGATTGTACATACAATGAATCCGATCTTATTACCGCAGATTTCAATTCCGCAGGAATGACGGAAGGAACATATTCGGCAACGGTTACGATCGGTAATAATGCCGGAGCAGATGAATATGTTTATGTTACTCTCGATGTGGAAACAACTGGAGGAACAACACCTGTTAATCCTCGCGCAATCGCGGAATTTGAATCGATGGAAGGTGTTCTGGTTCGATATCCGTTTGGTGTTCCGGTTTCCATGATCGCCGAAATGTCGGAAGATGTAATGGTTACAACCATCGTTGCTAATGCCGCTGAAGAAGCTACCGTAACAAGTACTTATAGTTCCAATGGTGTAAACATGGCAAACTGCAATTTCGAATATTCTCCGACCGATACATATTGGATCAGGGATTATGGCCCATGGTGGGTAGAAGACGGCTCGGACGATGTTGCGATTACAGATTACACTTACAATCGTCCTCGTCCGAATGATAATGCTATTCCCGGTGAAATGGCAGCTTTCCTGAGCGAAAATCTTTATTTAATGGGATTGGAACATACCGGCGGAAATTATATGTGTGATGGAATGGGAATCGCTGTTTCAACAGATTTAGTCTGGGATGAAAATAATACACTTTCTCATACAGAAATCGAACAGAGAATGCGAGATTATCTCGGTATTCAAACCTATCATGTTGTTGCCGATCCAAATAACGATTATATCAGGCATGTCGATTGCTGGGCGAAATTTCTCGATGTAGATAAATTATTGATCAGAGAAGTTCCTGCAAGTCATTCCCAATATGATGAGATCGAAGCAACAGTCGATTACTTTGAAGCACAGACTTCTTCTTATGGAACTCCATATCAAATATATCGTGTTTATACTCCTGATGATGAGCCTTATACAAATTCATTTATTTTGAATGATAAAGTATTTGTGCCGACTATGAATTCAAGTTGGGATGATGAGGCGATCGCTCTTTATGAATCTGCGATGCCGGGTTATGAAGTTTTTGGTTTCGATGGAGGATGGGCGAGCACCGATGCCATTCATTGCCGCTTAAAAGAAACTGCCGATAGGGAAATGTTGTATATTAATCATCTCCCAATTTCAGGAACTATCCCAAACAGGGCAAATTACGAAATTAATGCGACAATTGTTCCTTACAGCGGACAACCCGTTTATAATGATTCTCTACTCGTTTATTACAAAGTTAATGGCGGAGTTTATGTATCTGTTCCGATAATCCATCAAGTTGGAAATAATTACCAGGGAATTATTCCTGAACAAGCCGGTGGAAGCGAAATCGCTTATTACATTCACGCTGCCGATCAAAGTGGTCAAAGTGCGAATCATCCGTTTATTGGTGCTTTCGATCCTCATATTTTTAATGTATCGGGTCAACCCGAAGCTCCGGCAAATGTTCAAATCCAGATAGTTAGCGGTGATGTTCAACTCAGTTGGGATGCAGTAAACAGAGCAACTTCATACAAGGTTTATTCTTCAGATGATCCTTACACCGGTTTTGTAGAAGATACCTCCGGTTCATTTGATGGAGAAAGCTGGAGTACATCAATAATAAATGAAAAGAAATTTTATTATGTGACCGCTGAAAATTAAATAATTGATTGTAAGTTTTGTTTTAATCCCAACAGATTTGGTGAGATTTTAATTCTTATTTTTTATTACATATATAACTTCACAATTTTTGCTCATTTATCAGGATTATACAGAAAATGAAAAAATTGGAATGAATATAGCTTATATAGAAATCTGAAGTTATTGATTAGGGGTTATGTGCATAATAAAAGTGAGCAGTTGCACTTTTAATAAACATCAAATATTTCCTTTGATCTTTTGTTGATAAAAAATGAGAATAAAAAGAATGATAGGAGATAAATTAGATGTTTCTCAGAAAAAATATTATGAAAATAATTTGTGTTTTTTCAATGTTTCTATGTTTTCTAAATAGCACTTTTGCTCAAACTATTATTGCAGACGGTCTATATGGACAGGAATTGCTCGATCATATTATTGATAACTATAAAACATCTACAACACTTGGTTATACAGCTTGCAGAGATACTATGTACGCAGTAATTGATTTGAAGGAAGGAAATCAACTTTCCTGTATTTATTCAGATTACACTATAACGCTCGATCTATCTTTAGACCCATCATCAGATGCATATAGCAAAGGAATAAACTGTGAACATACATTTCCACAAAGTTATGGTGCCGGCAGTGAACCGCAGAAAAGTGATATGCACCACCTATTCCCCTGTAAAAGTACCGTGAACTCTTCCAGAGGAAATGATCCTTTCGGTGAAATCCCTGACGAAAATACTGATAAATGGTATTGGAAGAATATCGTATTATTAACTGTACCTGTTGATTTCATTGATGAATATGCAGAAAAGGAAAATGACGATCCGGATAAATTTGAACCACGAGAAGAAAATAAAGGTAACGTAGCCAGAGCAGTGTTTTATTTTGGTGCTATCTATAATGATGTTGCAGACAGCAGTTTCTTTGAGCAGCAAAAGGAAATTCTCTTACAGTGGCATTATAATGATCCGGTTGATCCGGTTGAATTTGAAAGGACATGGGAAATCGCAGCATATCAGGATAATTTACCTAATCCATTTGTGATTGATTCCACACTGGCAAGAAGAATCTGGTTTCATCTACCTTCCCCGGAAATTTCAAATATTTATATCCAAAATAACTCCATATTTATTGTATGGAGTTCAGTAGAAAGTGCAACTTCATATAAGGTTTATTCTTCAGATGATCCATACACCGGTTTTGTAGAAGATACAACAGGAACATTTAATGGAACAACCTG
>JAUVLE010000202.1 GCA_030595905.1 Candidatus Cloacimonadota bacterium
CTTTGTGAGCGATAATTTTGATCGCTGTTTCCACAATTTGCTGCTGTCTTTCGCTGAACATCATTACCTCCTCATTATTCACACGTTAGTGAACACTAACCAAGAATTATTATCGGGATTTTTCTGTCAAATAAAAAATTCAATGTCCTTAAATAGAAACTGTTTTTCAGGTTGGAAATTCTGAATTTAGAATTTACAATTAATTGAAAAGCTTGACTGATAATTGTGATAAAATTTTCTACTAAATAAAATGAATATCAAAGGAAAATTAAATTGAACAATAAAGAAACAGAAACAAAAAGAGCAGAGCGATTTGAAGATTTAGGTCTTATCCAACCGCTGCTGAAAGCCGTAAAAGAAAAGAATTATACAGAACCAACTTCGATACAAATAAAAGCAATCCCGCTTGTACTGAGAGGAAATGATGTTTTGGGTTGTGCGCAAACAGGCACGGGAAAAACCGCAGCGTTTGCAATCCCGATTTTGCAGCATCTTTATCACGAACGCCGTGGGAAAAGCGATTCGCGTAAGATCAGATCGTTAGTAATAACACCGACGCGCGAATTGGCGATTCAGATAGCGGAGAGCTTTACGAATTACGGGAAATTTACGGGAATCCACAATACCGTGATCTTCGGTGGTGTAAAACAAAAAGCACAAACAGACGCTCTGCGACAAGGCGTCGATGTTCTTGTAGCAACACCGGGCAGACTTCTGGATTTGATGGATCAAGGATTCATCAGGTTGAAAGATGTGGAATACTTCGTATTGGACGAAGCTGACAGAATGCTGGATATGGGTTTCATTCACGATATTCGGAAGATCATTGCCAAGTTACCGGTGAAACGACAATCACTATTTTTCTCTGCCACAATGCCGAAGAACATCGTAGAACTTTCCCGGAAAATCTTGAGAAATCCAACAAAAGTGGAAGTTAGCCCGGAAGCTCCAACCGTAGAGATAATCCAACAATACCTGTATTATACCAACCGAACGAACAAGAAAGATTTGCTGTTTCATATACTTCAGAATTCCGATATCAAGCATGTACTGCTGTTTTCCAGAACTAAACACGGATGCGACAGAATAGTGCGTAATCTGAAAAAACAAAAGATCAAAGCAGCAGCAATACACGGCAACAAAACCCAAAATCAAAGACAAAAAGCGTTGGCAGAGTTTAAAGCCGGAGAAATAAGAGTGCTGGTGGCGACGGATATTGCGGCAAGAGGTATCGACATCAACAAACTGAAATATGTGATCAATTATGATATTCCGAATATTTCCGAAACTTATGTTCACAGAATCGGCAGAACCGGTAGAGCAGGAGAGGAAGGAAGTGCCATTTCCATCTGTGAACCGGAAGAAAATGCTTATATAAAAGAGATCGAAAAATTGATCCGGCGAAAAATAAAAGTTGTGAAAGAAAACCCGTTTCCGCAAACAGAAAAACCAATGACATCAAATGAAAAAAAAGAATGGGAAAAAGAGAAACAACTCAGAAAAAAGGAATTCTTTGCTGCAAGGAAAAACAGAGAGGGTAGATCAAAGCCATTTAAGTTATCGAGGAAAAACAGATAAAAAAAGCTCCGAACATCATCGGAGCTTCGTTTTATTTTTGTGCTGAAATTTTATCAAACTTTGATTTTATCCAAACCAAATTTTTAATCAAACTTCTTTGCGTTTCTTCGCCTGCCCCGTAAGGAACTTGTGACTGTATCGGGGTGTTCTTAGCGGCTAAATCTCCGGCTTCTACTCGTGTGAAATAGCCTGAACCGGTCAATTTACTTTATTGAGCTTTTCAAGTTCTACAATTATTATTCTTCTGATATTTTCTCTTTGATCAATATCAAAAACTCACCTTCTGTCAAATCATCATTTTTCCATATAAATTCATCTTCACACATCAGCGGGGTAATTACAGCCACTTTCAACATTGGCTCTAAGATCTGAATTTTCTGGGCAGTACCGAGGTGTTTCCTGCTGTGAAAGTCTCCATTGAAATGGATAACTTTGCGGCGGGGCGGAATACGCTGATATTGCAAGATAGACTCTGCCATTGTATCATCTTTTATACACTGAGCAGCATAGATCCGGTCAAGATTCATCATCATGCCGGCAGGCATTTTTCTGCTGTGTGCCATATTGTTCCGCATCGTCTGCATGAAACATTTTTTGTATTCATCATCAAAAACTTTGTGTTTTTTAGCCGTGAACTTCTTTTCTTCCGCAGAAAGTGAATCAAGTGCATTCATCCCCTGCTTACTGATCATGGAAGCATATCGGCGAGGAATATTTGCAGCAACAACCGTTAGTTCATTCTCTTTGGCAAATTCAATTAATGGTTTGTAATCTTCTTCGTAATTCGGCCAGGGACGTGATTTTCCCAAAAAATCAGCTTCCGAAACTTCATTATTCAAATATTTATCCAACACCGGCTGCACATCACGTTCAAACATTTCCATTGAAATGATCAGGTTTTTATTGTTGTGATAAAACATCTTAAGAAGTTCAATTTCAAGCGAATGCAAAATTTTATTTCCGTGATATTCTCCAAAAAAGATCACATCATAATCGCCCAGTCTTTCTACCATTTCTTTTAATATGATCTCTTTGTTAAACTTAGTATCGATAATCTTGTATTCCTGACAAAACGCCGGCAAGATCGAAAAAATCAATACAGCGATAATAATAATTCTTTTCATATTACTCCTCATTTTAAGCAAATATTATTATGAATTCTGGCTTCCTCTCCTCTTAGGAGAGGATTGTTTACCGAGTCGTAATTTCGATTTATCGTCATCCAATTCAAATACTTCCGGACAGACACCTTCACACGCTCCGCAACCAATACATAATTCCTGATCTACTTTAAATTTCATGATTCCTCCTCTAAATTTTTTTACTAAAGCCTTTTTCATATTTCATACCTTATTAAAATAAACCAAGTTATATATTTCTAAATCATCTTGACTACCTACTGCATGAATTATGCAGAACCCTTTTTTTACCACAGAGAACACAGAGAAAATCTCCTCTTGATAGAAGTCCGACTTTAGTCGGGAGGTGTGTTTACCATTTATTTCTCTTAGCGTTTCTTAGCCTGCCCCGTAAGGAGCTTGTGACTGTATCGGGGGTGTCCTTAGCGGCTAAATCACTTCCCCGCCATTATAGCTTCAATATCTTCTTTCACCTCTCCGATCGGTTTGAGATTAAAGTTCTCCACGAGAACTTTTAACACATTTGGTGATATGAATGCCGGAAGTGTCGGTCCGATACGAAATCCTTTTAAACCGAGAAATAAAAGTGCAAGCAGTACTACAACAGCTTTCTGCTCATACCAGGCAATATCGAAAGAGATCGGCAGGTCATTGATATCATCGAGTTCAAAAATTTCTTTCAATTTAAGAGCGATCACAGCCAATGAATAACTATCGTTACACTGCCCTGCATCCAAAACGCGCGAGATTCCGCCGATGTCACCGAGATCAAGTTTATTATAACGATACTTGGCACAACCGGCAGTCATAATAATAGTATCTTTAGGAAGTTGTTCCGCCACTTCGGTATAATAATTTCTTCCTTTCTGACGACCGTCACATCCGCCCATAACCACAAACCTCTTAATTGCGCCGGATTTTACGGCTTCCACGATTTTTTCAGCCAGAGCAATAACCTGATTATGAGCAAAACCACCGATCAATTCACCTGTTTCAATTTCGATTGGAGGGTCACATTTTTTTGCCAGTTCGATTATTTCCGAAAAATCTTTTGTTTTTCCATCTTCTCTATCCGAAACGTGTTTAACTCCCGGGTAACCTGTAATTCCGGTTGTAAAAATCCTATCTTTATAAGCATCTTTGACGGGAGTAATGCAATTTGTTGTCATAAGAATCGGACCGTTAAATGTGACAAATTCCGTATTCTGCTGCCACCAGGCATTTCCGTAATTTCCCACAAAATGTTCATATTTCTTGAAAGCCGGATAGTAGTTTGCCGGCAGCATTTCGCTGTGAGTGTAAACATCGATTCCCGTTCCTTCAGTCTGTTTGAGAAGTTCTTCCATATCTTTCAGGTCGTGACCGGAAATAAGAATTCCTGGATTTTTGCGAACACCGAGATTAACTTTTGTGATTTCAGGATTTCCATAAGTGGAAGTATTTGCTTTATCGAGAAGTGCCATTGTAGTTAAGGAAAATTCTCCGCATTTCATTACCATTGCCACCATTTCATCGATGCTAAGATCTTTGGTTGTGGAAACAAGTGCTTCCATTATAAAAGCATAGATTTTTTCATCCTCAAATCCCAGCATAGCAGCGTGATCTGCATAGGCGGCAAGACCTTTGAGACCGATGATAAGAAGTTCACGAAGAGAACGAACATCTTCATTTTTCTGGGAAAGAACTCCAACCACGGCTGCGTTTTTATGAAATCCTTCCACATCATCGGAAAACCAGAGAGCAGAATCGTGAAGTTTGCCCTCGATCTTATCACCATATTTTTCTTTCAACTCATCTCTGATTTTTAATGCTTCTTTGATTTGAACGATAAATCTATCATCATCGAAATTTGCATTTGTAATTGTAGTAAAAAGCGATTGAGCAATGAATAAACCAACTTTCTTATCGAGTTCACCAAGCTCTTTTGCTTTTTCACCATAGATAGAAATTCCTCTTAAAACATAGATCAATAAATCCTGCAGGTTAGCAGTATCAGCTTTTTTACCGCAAACTCCTGCGATTGTACAACCTTCATTTTTTGCCGTTTCCTGGCATTGAAAACAGAACATACTCATTTTTCTCTCCTTTGTTTACCACCCGACTTATTCAACGGGGCAGGCGAATTAACACTAATTTTCACGAATTGTTTTTTACCACTGACTTTCACCTGTCTTTGTTTCACTACGCCACGGCAGGCTGACTAAAAAATGATTTTTTTTGATTATAGAGTTATTCAT
>JAUVLE010000049.1 GCA_030595905.1 Candidatus Cloacimonadota bacterium
GAAAAGGAAACTCAATTACTCGATGTAAAATTCCAGGTAGGAAGAACGGGTGCCGTGACTCCTGTTGCCAGCCTTAAGCCGATTCTTATTTCCGGTTCCACTGTTTCCAACGCAACCCTGCATAATGCAGATGAGATAAAAAGACTGGATTTAAAGATCGGAGATTATGTAACGATAATAAAATCAGGCGAAATAATTCCCAAAATAACAAAAGTCAATTACGGTAAACGCTCTGAAGATGCGAAGGAGATTAAATTTCCGGGAAAATGTCCTGTGTGTAAAACACCTCTCCGCAAAGAAGAAGATGGCGCAATTTTTTATTGTAATAATATTAATTGTCCTGCCCAGATACAAAGAAGAATAGAGCATTTTGCTTCACGACAGGCAGTCGATATCGAAGGTTTAGGAGAAGCAGTGGTTAAGCAGCTTCTGGAAAATAATATGATCTCACGGATCGAGGATATCTATCATATCGATTTTGAAAAATTCCAGACTTTAGAAAAACAGGGAGCAAAATCGGCAGAGAACCTGAAGGCAGCTATAGAAAACTCGAAGCTGCAAAAATTTCATAAAATATTATTCGGATTAGGAATTCGATTCGTTGGAGATAGAACTTCCAGAATATTAACCAGACATTTTATTGATATAGATGAAATGATAAAAGCTGATTATGAAGATTTCCTAGAAATAGAAGAGATCGGAGAAAAGATCGCTAATTCTCTTTATGATTTTTTCCATTATGAAAAAAGTCTTCAGATGATTGAAAGCCTTAAAAAAGCAGGTGTGAACCTGGTTAGTGAGAAAAAAAATATTGAAAATAAACTGGATGGAGCAAAGTTCCTTATTACCGGCACATTAAAGAATTTCACAAGAACTGAAATAAAGGAAGAAATTGAAAGATACGGAGGCAAGATAATTTCTGCTGTAAGCAAAAACCTTGATTATTTAATAGTTGGGGAAAATCCCGGTTCAAAAGTAAAAAAAGCAGAGAAACTGGATACTGTGAAAATAATTTCTGAAGATGAATTCTTAAAGATGATTGGGAAATGATTACAATAAAGACATATAAATCTTCGTGGTAAAAAATGAAAAACTTAGTGAATCTTAGTGTCCTTAGTGGCTAAAAATGAAAATATTAGAAAGATATATCCTGAAAGAAAATTTCAAACCGTTCATCGTATCGTTGATAGTAACAACTTTCGTTATGCTGCTCGATAAGATCATAGATTTATTGACTCTTATCATGGAAAAGAAGCTCGATATTGTAACGATCATTTCCTTATTTGGTTTGAGTCTTCCTTTTATGCTTGCTCTCACTGTACCTATGGCAATTCTGCTTGCCTCGATAATGTCATTTGGGAGACTTTCTGTAGATAATGAACTGGTTGCATTCAAATCCTGTGGAATAAATATCTACACCTTGATGAAACCTACTGTAATTGCCGCATTATTTGTTTCTTTATTTATGGTTTATTTTAATAATGAGATACTTCCGGATACAAATCATCAACTAAAGAATCTGATGATCAAAGCAAATTACAGAAGACCGATTACAGCTATAATTCCGGGTACTTTTACAGCAATGAAGAATTACACGATCTATGCAAAGGAGAGGGTAGAGGATGAGTTGAAAGGGATATTGATCTACAGCAGGGAAAATACAAAATTCCCCCAGACGATCTCAGCAGAAAGAGGGAAGATAATTCTCTCTAATGGGGGAAATACCCTGAAAGCAGAACTTTATTATGGACAGATGCATGAACGTGATCCTGTGAATCCGAAAAAATATAAGATCAGTAATTTCAGGAAATTTACTTTAAACCTGCCCGACCTTGGTTATAAGATAAACGAAAGGGGAACAGACTACCGTGGAGATCGGGAACTAAGCTCAAAAGCGATGCAGAAAATAGTAGATGAAAAAGGGAATAACATCATTTTAGTAGAAAAGGAAATATCAAAAATACAATCTACTATTGAAAAACTCAGACCAGATTCTGTAAGTTCACATATTGCAAAGAAGGAGCTAAAAAAAAATTATAATAAGTTAAATATTAAGAAGGATAAGATAAAAAATTTGAAACTTGATATAAACAAATATCAAGTAGAAATACACAAGAAATACGCTATCGCATTTGCCTGTCTTATCTTTGTATTGATCGGTGCTCCCATTGGAATGATGACTAAAACAAGCGGCGTGGGAATGGCGTTCTCTGTAAGTGCGGTTGTATTTCTTATCTATTATGGTTCGCTTACTCTGGGAGAAGAGCTTGCTGATAAAGGGGTAGTTTCTCCATTTCTATCTATGTGGATATCAAATATAATCTTTGGGATAATTGGAGTATATCTTGTTATTATTTCTGTAAAGGAAATGAAATTTATTGATCTGAATAAACTTAAACGTAATATCCTCAATATTATTGGTTTAAAAAATGAAGATAATAGATAAATATATTTTAAGGGAATACATAAAAACATTTTTGATAATTATTTTTGCATTCTCAGTTCTCTTTCTGATCATAGATGTTTCTGACAGACTTCCCAGATTATTGCGGAAAGGAGCTGCGATCGATCATATCCTGCTTTATTTTATCCTCAGGATACCTTACCTCATCCTTCTCTCTTCTCCTGTGATGGTACTGCTTTCCGGTTTATTTTTAATGAGCAATCTTTCTAAATATAATGAATCTATTGCTATCCGGGCTGCAGGGATCAGTATCTTCAGAATGGTTTCTCCGCTGATATGGTTTGGCTTTATTTTTAGTTTGCTGGTTTTATTTCTTGGAGAAATGGTTCTTCCTAAAACGGAGGAGTACAGGCAATATATCTACACGGAAAAGATAAAAAATATGAAAGTGGAAGATAAAAAGATGCGTTCTCATATCCATTATCTTGGAAAGGACAGTAATCTTTATTATATCGGTTTTTTTGATGGATACAGGAACGTATTGAAAATTATAGATATTACTAATTTTGATTATGAAACCGGAGAAATAAAAAGAAAAATTGTGGCTACGAGTGCAATCTGGGAAGACGATAAATGGCATTTTAAAAATTGCTACATCCGCAACTTTGAGAATGGTAGATTTATAGATATGAAATATTACAAATCCACCGTAATCGAGGAAGTCGATGTGACTCCAATAGATTTTATTAAAAGTGCTAAGAAGCCAATGTCCATGAACTTCTTCGAGTTAAAGGAATATATAGGAAGACTAAAAAAGGTGGGAGAAAAATATAGTAAAGAATTGGTAGAATTGAATCTGAAACTTTCATTCCCTTTTTCAAATCTGATCATCCTGCTTTTTAGTGTACCATTAGTTTCCACGTCTTCAAGAAGCAGGGGAAGAGGTTTGATATTCGGATTAGGTTTATTAGTTTGTTTTCTATATTTATCTTCTTTAAGAATATGTCAGAGTCTGGGTTATAATGGTGTTCTTTCTCCAATGTTCGCAGCCTGGCTGCCAAACCTGTTTTTTGCATTTATTGGTATTTACTTTGTTGTTAAAGCGGAGGTTTAGATGAAGATAAAGAAAACCTTGCTGTTAGTATATCCACTTTATTCTTCATTTGTAAAAGAAGATAATAAAATTCTAAGTAAAATTTATAATGTTGTTAGATACAGATACAGATTATACAAGAATCCGGTGATGTTTATTATTGAATTCTTAAAGATGTTAATTTTTTTATGTTATAATATTTTTAAAATAAATATTATATATTGCTGGTTTGCAGATTATCATACATTTTTACCGATTTTGTTTGGGAAAATATTTAATAAAAAAACTTTTCTCATTTTAGGTGGTTATGATGTTACTTATATTCCTGAAATAAGATATGGTTCTTTTAGTAATCCGATTCGAGCTTTCTGTACAAGTTATTCCATCAGAAATGCTTTTCTCAATCTTGCAGTTTCCGAAAATATCAGAGATGAAGCTTTAATGAAAATACCACTTGCTAAGATTGAAATTGTGCACACCGGGTATTCTAAGGAGAAATTTTTCCTTCCCAAAACAAAGGAAAAAGAAAACATAATTCTCACAGTTGGTTTGATAGATAATTATAAAAGATACAAAATTAAGGGTATTGATCTCTTTTGTCAAATCGCCGAAAAATTACCGGAATATAAATTCATTTTGATTGGAGTATATCCTGAATATGAAAAAAATATCATTACAAGATCGAAAAATCTGGAAGTATTGTATAAAATTCATCAAGATGAACTCATTACATATTATCAAAAAGCAAAGGTCTATGCTCAATTTTCCGTTCGTGAAGGCTTGCCTAATTCTGTTTGTGAAGCTATGCTGTGTGAATGTATTCCTGTGGGAACGAAGGTTAAAGGTATCCAAAAAGTAATCGGAAATTGTGGATTTATTTTGGAAAATAGAGATGTGGACGAAGGAGTAAAACTGGTAAAAGAAGCAATTAAATCAAATAATAAATTAGGGAAAAAAGCAAGGGAAAGAATAATTAATAATTTTTCATTAGAAAAAAGGGAGAAAGAACTCTTTAAATTGCTTCGAGAAAAAATTGAATAATAAATATCTAAAGGAAATAAATGAAAGAATCAAATAAAGAACTATTCGAAAACAAACAATTATGGGAGCATTATGACAAATCAGGACAAATACGGGAAAAAGCTGAGTACCTTTTACAAAGTATACCCGATAGTATAGAATCCATTATAGATGTTGGCTGTGGAAATGGAATTATTACAAATGAATTTGCCAAGCAATATCAAGTTGTTGGAGTAGATACCTCAAAAGAAGCATTAAAATTTCTTCAATGTGAGAAAATAATATCATCTTCATCAGCGATTCCCGTTGATGATTTATCTTATGATATGGTTTTTTCAAGTGAATTGTTAGAGCATTTACAAAAAGATATATTAATAAAAACAATTTCGGAATTCAAGAGAATTTCTAAAAGATATATTTTTATTACTGTTCCTAATAGAGAATTCTTAAAAAAACGCTGTATTAAATGTCCGAAATGCAATTATATATTTCATGTAGATCATCATCTTAATTCATTTTCCGAGGAAAAAATAATAGAACTGATAGGAAATGAATTTCAGCTATTAGAAACAAATTACTTTGGTTGGCTTGACAAAAAATACAACAGAATTCTTTTAAAAATAAAAAACAGTATTGGAGATATTTGGTACGTAGATACAAGAGAATACATTGTTTGTCCAGATTGTAAAAATTCAGATTTTCCTAAAAAGAAAGGTAATTTAGTGTCAAAATTATGCAACGGATTGAATAGATTAATTTCAAGTAAGAAACCCTATTGGATGTATATGATATTCAAAAGAGAAGATACATCATGATGAAAATGAAATTAGCCTGTATTTATTATTTACCTTCAAAAACACTCCCGATAGGAATATATAATAAAATCAAAGGACAGGCGAATGCTGCCAGGAAACTGCACTTGGATATTGATTATTTCATTCTCAATAAACTGGAAAATAAGCAATTGGATAATCTAAAATTAATAAAATTGAATCTTCCATCAAACAAGATTTTAAATTTTATTAAAAGAACATATTTCAAAATTAAAACAATAGATCAAAACTTAGATTTAAAGATGTACAATAAAATAGTTTTGAGATATCCTTTAGCTACAGATTTTTTCTTTTATAAGACTTTTTGGAAAAAATATAAAATTATTACAATTCATAATTCAAATGAAATAGGTGAGTTAAAAACCAATAAAACATTTCTGGGGAAAATAAATCTTTTTCTTGAAAAAAGAAACTCATCGAAGTTACTTTCTAATGTTGCAGGTATTATTAGTGTATCAAATGAAATAAGAAATATTGAATTAAAAAAAATTAAAACTGTAAAACCTTCAATAGTCATATCTAACGGTATAGATGTTGAAAATGTCCCTTTTACAAAATTTAGAACTTTTGATAATGAAACATTAAATTTAATTTTTGTATCAACGATTTTTAATCCCTGGCATGGATTAGAACGTTTATTAAAGAGTTTACATTTATATAATGGAAAAGTGAAGATCAGATTATATTTAATCGGGGAAATAAAAAATAATATTGAAAAATCATTAATACATGAAATTTCAAATACAAATATTGATATTAAAATATTAGGCAGTAAATATGGTAAAGATATTGATAAATATTTTTCTATATCTACTCTTGCAATAGGTACTTTAGCCTTATTCAAAAATAATATGAATGAAACCAGCACATTAAAGATCGAAGAGTATCTTGCTCGTGGAATACCGTTTATTTATGCTTATGATGATACAGCTGTTGAAGAAAATTGTGAGTATGCTTTAAAATTTGAAAACAATGAAAGCATTATTGATATAGAGAAAGTAATTGAATTTGCTAAAAAAGTAAATTTGAATAAAAAAATATCATTTGAGATGAGAAGAAAGGCATTTGATAATTCAGATTGGAAGATAAAAGTAAAGAAAATATATGATTTTATTGAGAATATTTGAATCTGGTTTTATAATAATTTATTGTTTAGTCGGGATAATATGAGGGAACTAAAGAAATCATTTTGGGATTTGACAGCAGTTTTTGGAACGAATATTATTGCTATTCCATTAATGCTTTTATCAGAATCTTTTCAGGCTAAATATTTAGGACCAAGTAATTATGGTAAAGTTGCTTTAATATTAAGCGTGATTTATTTATTGGATATTATTGGTTTGAACTGGCTCCGACTGGCAATGATGCGATTTGGGAAAGAGGAATTTACAAAACATAATTGTATAAGTAGAACTGTTGCGAATTTCTTGGTAATTACATTATTCTCATTTATAATAATATCTTCAATATTTGTTCTCTTTAGACAATTCATTTTTAATTTTTTAGAGATCAAATACATTTATGCTTTTTGGATAATAATTACTGGATTATTTCTAACAATATGTAAACAATTCATATTTGAAGTACTAAAGGTAATAAGATTAATAAAAATACAGGCTTTTCTATTCAGATTAGCATCCAAAATTTTTATTCTGGGTGGGATATTATTCCTGGTATATGTACTTTCAAATATTAATGTTTATTATATAATTATTGTTTTTCTACTAACAGATCTGATAATAATAATTATAGGTATTTGTTTTATAAACTCAAAATATATCTTTCCACTCCAATTCGATAAGATAATGATTAAAAAAATGATTATCTTTAGTTTTCCTCTATTGTTTTCAAGTTGGTCGGGATATATTATTGATTGGATAGATACGTATGTAATAAAATATTTTATGTCTATGGAAGATGTAGGGATTTATCAGGCTTCTTATAAGATATTTAATACATTTAAATCATTTACCAAAACCGGATTAATAACAATTACAACATCGATAATAATAGTGTTCAAAACTAATGATCAGATTGATAAAATTAAAATATATATAGAGAGACTATTACCTCAGATAAGTTTTTTTATGATGATAATTATTGCATTCTTAAATGTGTTCAGTGATATAGCTTTTATTTTTATTTATGGTGAAGAATTTAGACGTTCGATTATTCCATTTAAAATATTAATTACCTCACAGAATTTTGGCATCATTGCTTCTCTTTTTACAGGGATTATTATTGGTTTTGATATGACAAAAATGATTTTATATATGGGAGTTTTTTCTGCAGTTTTTAATCTATTTGCTGATATAATTTTAGTTCAATATTTTGGAATTATAGGAGCAGCAATTGCTTCATTCTTAGTTTTTTCCATAGTTCCTGTAATTTGGTTATTTTACATAAATAAAAAATTTAATATTAGAAGAAAATTAGCACTCTTGTATCCAATTATTTCAATTATTATTATGTTGATTAATATACTGATGATTGATTTTATAATAAAACTTCTTGTATCAATTTTCTTGATAATTATAGTATTTTTTATTTCCAGGAGATTTAATCTGTTTAATAAAAAAGATTCTGGAATGATTAATAACATCAGTTTACCTGAATCAATTAAAAAACTTTGTGTAAAATTTATTAACTATGCAAGTGAAAAATAAAAATTAAATCTGATTTGAAGACGAATAGTGCAAATCGAGAAATGATCCATTTCGCGAGTTTTTTTATATTCTGAAAATAATAATAGTGGGCATGTTTTTGGTGAACCTGCTATTCTGCAAGTGTATATTTGATTAAACTTCAAATAATGAATAAAAACAAACTTAGAAAACAATTTTATCGAAATGTATCTACTTTCCTGGACAGATGTCACTATTTTAAAAGCAGCATTTTCTTGATAAAAGTAGACTGCCCCACCTGTAATTTGTACAGATAAATACCTGATGAAACCAATTTATGATTATTATCTGATCCATCCCAGATAACAGTGTGGTATCCCTTTTCTTTTATTTCATTCACAAGAGTTTTTACTAATTGCCCTTTGATATTATAAATTAGTATTTTAACCATACTATCTTCTGAAACTTGATATTTGATAGTTGTTTCGGTATTGAAGGGATTTGGATAATTTCCATTCAGATTTGTTATTAACGGAATTAGATTATCATCAGATTTTGTTTCCACAACATTTAATGTAACCGGAATAGTTATCTCTGAATGTTCCGGATCATTGCTGAGAATCACAAGATTTGATTCATAATAGCCTGTTTCAAGATTTGATGCATCAAAAGTAATTTCGATATCAAGCGATGAATCTGTTGGAACACTTGCTGATACAGGAAACACCGAGAGCCAATCATTGATAGGTGCGGTAGAGTTTATAGTGATAATGCTCCCTTGTGGTGCTCCATCGTTTCCATTAATAGACACGTCATCCCAAGGATTATCACCATTAAAATTCCAATATCCCATTAATCCTGGCTCATCTCCATCTAAAGTGTAATTCATTGTATTTTGGATTTCAGTTTGAGTTCGAACATAGTTCCAAATGCGAACTTCGTCGATAATACCGTTGAAAAAGGAATTTTGATTGGTAAATTTTCCAATATGAAGAGGTGTTATTGCTGTATTAATTGATCCTGTTCGATTATATGAATTAATGAGCATACCGTTGACATATATTTTCATTTGAGAACCATTATATGTTCCAACTAAATGATACCAATTTCCAGTAGAAACGATTTGGTCTAATCCGGGAATATAATAATAAACTCCTTCTATTCCTAACATGAATAATCCTCTATAATCAATATTAGAATATCCAATTGAATATAGATAATATGGTTCAACATGTATAGCCCAAGCTTTTTGAACGATTGCCTGCCAACCAAATGGAGTTGTTAATGTATTTGGATTGAACCAAGCCTCGATTGTAATCTCATCGGAAATATTCAAACTTGCTGAATGATTAATTTCGATATAATCATTTATCCCGTTAAAACTTGCTGCTTTTCCAGCACCTGAATTATTTGTATTTTCTGCTTCAAATATCAAGATACTTTCACCATCATTGTAAATAGTTAATATTTGAGTTGATGTTTCACCTGGGAGTAGTTCTTCATTTAAACATTCAGGATAAACTGAAATATTTGGTGGTAATAAGTCTACACCCATCCCCAGAAGTGATACACATGTTTCTGGTTCATCAGGATCATTGCTAATCATAATAAGACTTCCACTAATTATTCCCACAATATTAGTATTTACAGTTACCAGAATTTCCAAGTTTTCTCCACCATCTAAATAGAATGAAGTGATATTTGCTGAGAAATCAGGATTGTCCGAATAAATATCTGTAACATTTAAAACATCAGACCCGGAATTATAAACAGTCAAAGTCAACGATTCCGGATATCCAATGTAAATTTCTTCAAAATCAAGCGTGTCGGTAGATGTCGAAATATCTGGGCTTAATACTTCTACTGCAAATGAACTGCTCCATTCATAATCACCATCTGCGCTGATATTCAGGTCAAAAACAATAATATGTTGGTCAGGGCAGGTTGTGGTTACATTAAATGTATATTCTTCAATAGATGTTCCTGTTGCAAGCGGGTTTATATTACCAAAGAATCGAACACTATCAGTTACGATTATAAACGGATCTGAAGATGAAAGTGAAGCATAAGTATTGACTGCCGTAAATGCTCCTATATTTCTCAATATAATAGACATATCAATAGTTTCACCAGGATTTACATTTCCATTGTTATTACCTTGACTGTCATCGATCTCAAATGAATCAAAAATTAAAAAAGGCTCATTTTGAGGAATTGGAAAACCTGAAAAACGAAGAGCCATCTCATTTTCCAGAACCTTTGCAGAAGCTGGATACTGATTACTGTATGTATATTCCAGCCCTATTGTACCCGTATGATCTTCTAAACCCACCGTGCAATATTCCCCGTGATTTGAATATGCACCATAATTCCCTTGATTAGTATTATTGATAACTTTATATTGAAAAATAATTTCACTGCTTCCTATTGTTGTCGGATAATAATTTGGATCAAACAATATCAACTGAAAGGTTTCTTCCGAGTTATCATAATCATTCTGCAGATGAGACCACTCGATAATAAAATAGTTTTGTGTTTGATCATAGAAATAACAAACATTTCCATTACCGGTTTTTAAATCGTCCCAGAATGGAGCAATTATCGGAGAAGGTCCAAGAGGTCCTGGAATATGCCAGTTCATAAAAGACATTTGACCAGTGCTTCCGGGAGCTATCCAACCGTTTGAACAAACCGTTATAGTTGTATAATTCTTTCCATAAAATCTGAGAACAAATGGTAAGTCTATATTTTCAATGTCACCCATATCTCCATAATCATATAAAGTAATAACCGTTCCCGAACCACCATAATTTGGATCGATTTCTATCCAATCATAAACAGGGGCAAGATCATAACCGATATCTCCATCATCATAACAGTAATAACCAAAGGTGTCAGGACCGAGCGGGTCGGTTATCAATACATCTCCGACTTCTAAAATGAAACTGACAGTATTATCATATCCATCAGCATTATACAATTGAAGTTCCATAGCAAACTGTGAACCCGGGATAACCTCCTGATCTGCTGATATAACAAATCTGTCGGAATTATTTGTCATTTGGCTACCTGGCGAAATGTTTCCAAAATATCCATTTGGATCATCAATTATTATATCACTATTAGAAGATGTTAAAATGCCGAATACCTCGTTTGAAGAAACAGTTCCGACATTTTCTATGGTGACAGTGAGTTCTGCTGTCTCTCCAGGATCTAAAATACTATTGTTCCCATCGATAATTGAATAACTAATGGGTTGGAGATAAGGTCCTTCTATAGTCAGATATATCTTGTCAGTCCATTCGTTATTATCAATATCCTGTATCAGAATATCGATTATTATCTCAGATCCTCCGAGTATATTTTGTGAAACAATAAAATCAAAATCATCTGAAGAAAAAGTTGAAACACCAGCAGGAATAGCTCCATAATATTCAGTATTATCCGTGATAGTAATAAAATTATTATCCGAAGTTATTGAGGCTGTTATAGAATTCGCAGTAACAGAACCGAAGTTTTTCAAGCTGACATTAAATTCAATTTCTTCTCCGGGATTTATGATATTATCTCCATTACCGGAAGAACTTCCGAAATTGTCATCATCGATCTCAATTTCAAAAACATTTACAAAAACATCATTTTGAACAATATTAAAAGTTCCGAGATGAGGAATATAATTGTGTTTCGTTACTGTAAGATTAACTTCACCCGTATTGCTCGGACAGATAGGAAGGAAAATCTTACCTTCATTATCAGTATATCCGGTTGAAAATATTTCGTCGTTTCCTTTTAAAATAGTAACCCAAGCGTTTTCAATAGGAAATCCGGATATTTCCGTAACTGTTACTTCGAGAAGGTTTGTGCCTACAGCAATTTGTGAATCGTATGAAACCAACATTTGCTGTGGAATTCCTGTCCATATTTCCATTCCCGGGTCACCCATCAGGTTGTTCCAATAGGAGAATTTGTAAACTGCATTATAAGGATTATTGGGATAGCAATTATACAAATTCAATTTCCCCCGATTTAAAGCTCCTCCCAGATGAAATATCTTATCAACGAAAATTCCGTAGAAGATTCCTGCATCAACACAGTTATTAAAACATGTATTAGTGTCTATAGTTGCAGTACCGATCGCTGCAATTGCTCCTTTTGGATTTCCAATAGAACCTGCTTTCAGGAATCGTTCTGTCCTGCAATCTGTAGTTCCCTCAAAATCACCTACACTGCAAGTTAAAATTACTGTTACCGGAAGCATTAACCCATTGCAAAGAGCATCTGTCTGATTATTACACCAGCCACTCATACCATAAAATCCACGGTAATTAAAATAGCTTACGCCATCGTTTAGGCTATTTATCATCTGAGAAACCCAGGGTGCTGAGTAAATTTCATCAAAGGAAAAATTTACCGTATGCTGATCGATCATTTCTTTGATGTAGATTTTTGTATTAACGCAAGATTGCCCTGAATCAGTTGGATCACCAACTAACAGAACATTATTGTACCAGCTTGTATTTCCTAAAAAGGGTTCTTTTTCGTAATTCAGAATTTTGTAGATTATTGTCTGAAATTCAGAAATAGAGTTAAATGATAATCGTCCAATAAAAGCATCTGCGAGAATATCATTTCCTTCCAAAAGAACATAATAGTGATCTCCTTCACCGCCATCGATATGACCGGTTGGTATGGAGAAATTTCCTCCTGCATCACCTACTATACAAATGAATTCCGGAGGATTTTCCCAGGTATCATAAGCATTTTGGATGTAATTTTTTATGGAATTCAGGGTTGTTCCGGTCTGAGAAGTACTTGCTGCAACAACATGAAATCCTTTTTGATGTTTCCAATCTATCAAATACTGCAGATTTATTTCTACAACGGGGTCATCAGGATATATGAAAAGGTAATTCGGTTGATGAAACTCATCTTCCCGGAAAGAGTTTGAATCATAGTTTACAATTAGTGATTTATAAGTTGATTTAAACATTTTAGACTGTGTTCTGTTTGTTGTTTTTACATTTACTCCTCCGGAACCTTCACACTTTACAACAAACTCAACATTTTTAAATATCTTCAATTCATTTGTTTGAGGATTATATTGAAATGGATTGATTGTAACGTTGGCAACCCGTAAGTCCCGCATTATTGCAGGCTCACCAACCTCAATAATATTTTTTGGAAAAACTTTGTCTCCTGAATAAAACAACTCATCGATGGTAAATCCGGTATTTCCCGGCTGGCTTCCTGATTTGACAAACTGGCAGGGATAAACGATAATGTTGGAAAGCACTTCTTCTTCAAAGTTGATTATTTCAACAGAAATATTTCCCTGGTTTGGTAATGCAATCAAACGGGTAAACCTGGGAAGTTTTGGTTTTCCAATTTCTAAAAATTCCCCTTCGTTCCAATATGATATCTTTTGGAAGTTCATTCCTGATTCTGAAATATTTTTTGTTTCATACCCATCTAAAGAAAATTGAATTTCTGTTGTTTCAAGGTTACTGTAAAGGTTTTCAAATAAAGGTTTATGAGCATTCTCAGGGATCTCGACCCTCTCGGAAGAAAGGGTTATACTAACAAATAATAGAATAAATAAAATTGAGATTTTTTTCATTTTAAAAATATTCATTCTTTTCTACGCCATATTAAATGACTTGCGATTTATTGTTTCGCAAACAAACAAATAAAGTCGTTATATCAAAGTTAATGACCCTGTTTGTTAACAAAAATAAAAACAGGATTTGCTCACTATTTCAACAGCAAACACTTCTTCATTGCTATTTTCTTTTCATTTACTTTTAATTGATAGAAATAAATTCCTGATGAAACAGGTTGGTTATTTTCATCTCTCCCATCCCAGACAATTGAAGATTGAATATTTAATATTGAATATTGTCTGATTTTTTGGCCTTTGATGTTGTAAATTTCGATTTTCTTTTGTTTGTCTTGTTGGTTTTGTTCGATGCTAAAACTGATTGTCGTCATTGGATTGAACGGGTTAGGATAATTACCTATTAAAGTATTTGCAGCAGAGATCGTATTGTCATCCGCAGAATTAATCAGATCAGTATCAAAATAGAGTGTAACTTTCTTTAAACCGGCATCTGTATCAACATAGATCGTATCGGAGACAATTTCTCTTTCTAAATTTCTTACTGGAACATCTACTTCTACAGTTAATTCCAAGTTTTCACCAGGATTCAGTATATAAGGAAAAGTTAAAGTCCATGGATCAATATACCAGGCGAAAACAGTCCCTTCATTATTGATATTATTGATTATAATATCTTCTTCTGATAAGTTAGAAATTGTGAAGTCACTAATAAAAGCTTGAGTTGTTAGGAATAATAAAGTCTGCGGATAAACCTCAAGGCCGGTTATATTCAGGTCATCATCGTAACGTGGCTCAAGTTTGAAAGCACCATAAGTATAATCAGAAACACCGGTAATTGAATATAGAAAATCATCCAGTACGGGAACGTAGGTATAAACACCCAGATGTCCAACGATACAGGGTCCGCTACTATCATCGATTTCCCATTCTTCATAACCCAGGTCTTCGTTAGTAACGGTTACATCCTGAACTTTTACCAGTACACCTTCGTAATCTTCAGAAGAAGCAAGATCAGATGTAGTGATAACTACAGGGGCGGGAATGTCTGCAATTCCCAGAATTTCCAAACTGATAATATCTGTTATCTCTGTTTTATCATTATATTCTAAAACAGTACCGGAAATTATTATTTCATCGCCAATCTCAACTGTTTGTAAAGGATAGATCGCTATTCCATTCCATGCACCTTGCCCATCCTGAATAAAGAAATAATATTCAAATATAGCAGTAACCACGCCGGAAGTTTCTACCAGTTCACCTTCGTGTGGAGAAGGACCTGTAGTGGAATATTGAATTTCATAGATAGTGTAAGGAGTAACAGGAATCGGTTCAATTATGGAGAATGGATCATCACTCTGGTCTGACGGGTCTCCATCGATCGCATCGGAAATGATAATAACATACCAGTCGCTGATTGCTTGGTCTATCGGGATATTCCATTCCCATATACCGTCATTTTCAGTTGATGCAACCAGCACTTCGCGAGTTCTGTCCCAGACCATTCCAAGTTCGATCTTTACGTTATCATCAAAATTGATAGAAGTCCAGGTTATGTCATGCGTGGAATTTTGTTCCCACTGTTCAGCGCCGTTCGGACTTACCACGATTATCATTGGCTGAGGAGTACCTCCAATGGTCTGGTCGATATTCAAGTTTCCCGGAGTTTCCGAAGCTGGCGGCTGCCAGATAAAATCGGAATAGACAGCACCGGAACCCATAAGCTGAAGGGATTCACCGATCAGTGTAGTGCCACTTTCAGCAACACCAATATCGATAGAAGTAACACCATTTGCTGGTCCGTCCAATGCTTCAAAAGTCCCTTCATAACTTAGAAACTGTCCTGGAATAAGTGTACCCTGATAATCAAGGGCAATACCGTCCGGAGCTCCATTTTGAATACCGGAAATAAGTTTATAATATAAAGTGAAATTATCACTAACTATACCTGTTATGAAAGTATCTAAAGTATGTGTTTCATAAGTTGTTCCTCCGTTCCCATTATACAATGTAATTGTAAAATCGCTTAATGTATAACTTCCCGCATCCTCAAGAACAATTTCAAG
>JAUVLE010000011.1 GCA_030595905.1 Candidatus Cloacimonadota bacterium
ATAGATAAATCTCTTCATTGCTCTTTTACATACACATAACGTGATTATTTGTGCTTGCTTCACATATAGTGGAATTGTTATAAATTCCAGCTTATAAAGATCTATTGTTTTTCTTCTGATTTGCAAATCAGATGAAAAACTGATTTATAGTTGACTCCTTTTATATTTTTTTTCTTTTTGTTTCCATTTCTTTTCTTTGATTATTAGTTATATGCTTACTTTGCCATTCTTCTATTTCAGTATAATATCTGTAATATTTATTTGCATATTTCTTTTTCTTCTGCTTATCAGAAAGCTGTCGGATTGTTTTAAATATCGTTTTTGGTTTTTTTTTTGGCTTGTATTTAATTTCGATGATATTCTTTGATCCATTAATATTATTAAACTTCTCGAATATCTGGAAGATACATCTTCTTGGTCCATTTGTGTATTTATTGTTGCTTTCTTGTTTAAGTCCTCTTATTAAAATTCCACCACAACTTATTTCATTACCCTCGAATGTAATATCAAAACCTTGGTTATGGGCTCTCCACATTCCTTGTTTTCTTTTGTGTTCATGTGTAATATTATCTTCATGTTTGCCATTATGGTGGTAATAAAATTCAATCTCTGTGAACCTGAATTTTGAATCATTTACTATTAGAATAAAATCATTAATAAGTTTTTTAGCTATTCTATCGAATGAATTTGTGACGTTATTCATATTTGTTAAACATATAGTTAAATCTAATTCATTAGATAATTTGTTTTCCATTTTTCCTCGTAATTTATATATCAACTTCACTTTTCCAGGATGAATTTCAATAACATTTTACTAAACAAAACAATAAATGTTTTCTGTTTTATGCATGTCAAACTTTTTTTGTAACTCGACCTGCCAGGTCGCTTTACAACTTACGGAGCTTTTTTTATTCAACCCCTTCAGGGTTGGGTGGTTTTTTCTTTATTTACCGCCGGTTTCACCGACGGCTATTCTATTTAACCTCTTCGAGGTAAACCGTTCTGTTCTTTCTGTACCTCTGGTTTCATCGACTGGTTAGACTCTGATTCCATCGACTAAAGTCGAAGGTTACTCTTTGTGCTATCTTGTAGCTAAAAGACTGTCCGCTCACTTCAGTGGGTGGAAACTAGAACAGCTCCACTACGGTGCAGAAAACTCCTTCCCACAGATCTTCCAGCCATCATATTCCCTGTAGAAATAGGAGACATCACCATTTTCATCACTTGGTTCCTGCGTAACAACACTTCCACCATCAATGTCATATAAGGTCATTAGAAAATACACCGTTGCAAAATCACCGACTGGCTCAATATTTATCTCGGAAAAATCGATCTCCATATAATTGTTCAAACGTTGTTCCCAAACTGCTTCCTCAAAACTATAAGTATCACCATTATGCAAAAACTCAGGATGATAATTCTCCATTATTCCACTCAGGTCATTGAAAATGAAAGAAGCTTCTACTTTATCCATGATCTCTAATATCTGCGCTTTCGTCACATCCTCCGGTGAAGATGTTCCTGAACAGGAAAGAAGAAAGAACACAATTATAAAAAGAATTAAATTTCTCAAATATCGCTCCGTATTTGTTGAAACATCAAAACTACAAATACCTACCAATGCCCATCAATGCCTATTAATACCCACCAATGCCTACCAATACCCACCAATTCCTACAAATGCCTATTAATGCTATTTACTCTCAAGCATTTTTCAGATCCCCGATCGGAGTCGAGGATGACATGTTCATTCCCTTTCAAGCACAATCCCATTTTCTATATGATAGGTTTGCGGGAACATATCAAAAGGCTGGATCAATTTAATCGTAAATCCTTTTTCCATAAGCCTGTTCACATCCCTAACCTGCGTAGAAGGATCACAGCTTATATAGATAATTTTTTTTATATTATCGGGAATTTTTTCAATTATTTCTTTATTCAATCCTTTTCGCGGCGGATCAAATATTACTGTATCTATATTTTCACAAACCTCCAAAAATTTATCTTCCACATCACCGGTTATGAAATCACAGTTAGACGCATTATTCAGCTCCGCATTGAACCTGGCATCGCTAACTGCATTTCCGTTGTTCTCTATCCCGATGATCTTCCCTGCCTTTCCTGCAATATAAATTCCGATAGAACCGGCTCCACAGTATGCATCCAGAACATTCGATTTTGCAGGAATATGTTCTTTTACAAATTCATACATTTCTTCTGCAACGGCAGTATTCACCTGGAAAAAAGATTGATAATTCAGTTTATATTTACTGCTTCCGATCTTTTCGACAATATTATTCTTTCCGAATAATATCTTATCTTCATTTCCCAGTATCACATTTGTCGGGTTTGAATTTATGTTCTGTACAATTCCCACAATATTAGGAAATGAAGTTGTAAGAACCCTTACTAATTGGTTCGAGAACGGTATCTTCCGGATTTTGGTAACAAAGATGATCATCATTTCATTTGTATTTTCAGAGACTCTTATCCCCAGATATCTTGCTGTTCCTTTTCCATTTGTCTCGTTGTATATTTTTATCCTGGAAGCTGTTAAATAGTCTCTGAATACTTTTATGACTTCATCAAATATTGGCGGATGGATGAAGCATTTCAAATGAGGTACGACCTTATGAGATCTTCGTTCAAACATCCCGATAATCGGTTCTCCGTTTTGTTCTGAGATAGGGAAAAAACTCTTATTTCTATAATGTCTGTCTTTCGCAGAAGAAATGATCGTGCGTATCTTTTCTTTGGGAATATTCCTGAATATTTCTTCTATTATTATTTGTTTGTATTCTAACTGTTTTTCATAAGGAATGCACTGCCAATCGCAGCCACCGCAGGTTCCAAACACCTTGCATTCCGGTTCAATCCTGAACTCTGATCTTTTCTTTAATTCGCAGATCTCGCCAAAGAGAGCATTTCCTTTCTTATGAATTATCTGAACATCTACGATATCTCCGGGAACAGAATTGAACACAAAAATCGGGTTGGAATCTTTAAACCCCAGCCCGAAACCTTTGTAAACCAGTTTTTCTATTTTAATATCAGTTATTTTTTTTATCATTAAATCCTTTTTTTAAGGTGAAGATATTGCAGTTTCCACACTACAAAGATCGCTTCATGTACTATTTTTTTTGACATTTTAGACTGCCCGCTTCTTCTATCTGTGAAAACTATCGGGATCTCTTTTATTCTGAATTTCTTTCGCCATGTACGAAAGTTCATCTCGATCTGGAAAGAATAGCCATCGGAAAGAATATCATCCAGTTTAATGCTTTCCAGCACTTTCCTGCGAAAGCATTTGAATCCGCCTGTTGGATCGTTGATCGGCATTCCGGTGATGATACGAACATACTTGGAAGCCATGAAGCTCAGGATCAATCTACGCAGGGGCCAGTTTACCACATTTATACCACCCAGATATCTTGAACCGATCACCAGATCATTATCTTCTATCGCTTCCAGCATTCTTGGAATTTCTTCCGGGTCGTGTGAAAAATCTGCATCCATTTCGAAGATGAAATCATAACTATTTTCCAGTGCATATTTGAATCCTGCTACATAGGCAGAACCGAGTCCCATTTTGCCTGCACGGGTTAACAGGTGCACACGTTTTTTCTTTATTTTTTCAACTATCTGCGAAGTTCCGTCAGGTGAATTATCGTCAACTATCAGGACATTAATATTCTTATCCTGTTTCAGAACAGCTTCAATAATAGCGACAACGTTATCTGCCTCATTGTATGTGGGGATAATTACGAGAACTTTCATTTCTTATCCTTATTGTTTTTTAATAATTGAGTTTCGGGGACTTTTCCGAATTTCTTTGCAGGATTTCCCAGCCAGACCTCATCTGCCGGAACGTCCTTTGTAAGAATACTGCCACCGGCTACCATTCCATCTTCATGAATTGTGATACCGGGTAGAATAGTTGCATTCACGCCAATCCTGCCACCTTTTTTGATGATTACACCTTTGAAGTGCTTGAATCGTTCTTTATCCCGAGCCATATAATTATCGTTACTTGTAGCCACTGCCGGAGCAACGAAGCAGTAATCTTCGACTTCCGAATATGCTGTGATGTAAGAATTGGTCTCGAATTTGTTGCGGTTACCGATCTTGCAGAAATTTTCAATCGATACATTTCTTCCAATAATATTAAGATCTCCAATTGTTACATTCTCCCGGATCGTTGCCAGATCTGCTATCAGACAGTTGTTCCCTATTTTCGATTGAACATAAATAACCACGTTCGCACCTATCTGGCACTGATCCCCGATTTCAGCCGGTTTCAGGTTTGAATCTACTTTGAAAATACTGCGTGGAGAACTGAGTGGTTTCTTGCCGATTATCGTGTTATCATCGATGCGAACACCATCACCGATAGATGACCATTCATGGATGATCACATTATGCCCGATAAGACATTCTTTCCCGATCCTTACATTATCCAGGATCACACAGTTACAGCCGATCTTCGTATCCTTTCCGATCTTTGCCGAATCCGAAATATATTGATTCATTTCTAATCCTCCTGGTAAATAAGTGGATGCACTTTTATTTATTGTCACTTTCAAAGTAAAGTTTTTTCCAAAAAAAAAGCTGTTGCAATTTCTACAACAGCTTTAAAGATATTACGATATGAATTACACTACACCATGATCTAACATTGTGTCTGCAACTTTGATAAATCCGGCAATGTTTGCACCTTTAACGTAATTAATGTAATCACCTTCTTTACCATATTCTACACATTGTTCATGAATTGCGATCATAATGTTATGAAGTTTTTCATCAACTTCTTCTCGTGTCCAGCTAAGACGTAAACTATTCTGCGACATCTCAAGTCCACTTGTGGCAACTCCGCCTGCATTAGCAGCTTTTCCCGGTCCATAGAGAATTTTACTGTTTATGAATACTTCTGCAGCATCCGGAGTAGAAGGCATATTAGCACCTTCGGAAACTACAAAGCAGCCATTCTTAACAAGAATTTCTGCTTCTTCTTTGTTCAATTCGTTTTGAGTTGCACAAGGAAGAGCTACATCACATTTTTCTACCCACGGTCTTTTTCCTTCTACATATTTAGCACCATATTTTTCGGCATATTCTTTTATTCTACCGCGTTTAACATTCTTCAGTTCCATCACATAAGCCAGTTTATCAGCATCGATTCCATTCGCATCGTAAATGTATCCACCAGAATCGGAAAGTGTTACAACCTTTCCACCAAGTTCATTAACTTTTTCAGTTGCATATTGAGCAACATTCCCTGAACCGGAAATTGTAACTGTTTTTCCTTTAAAAGAATCTCCTCTGGTTTTAAGCATTTCTTCTGCAAAATACACAGTACCATAACCTGTTGCTTCCGGTCTGATAAGGCTTCCACCCCAGTTTCTTCCTTTTCCTGTGAGAACGCCGACAAATTCGTTGCGAAGTTTTTTGTACATTCCGAATAAATAGCCGATCTCTCTTCCGCCAACGCCGATATCACCGGCTGGGACATCTGTATTTGCTCCGATATGACGGAAAAGTTCACTCATAAAGCTCTGACAAAAATTCATAACTTCATTATCAGATTTTCCCTTTGGATCAAAATCCGATCCACCTTTACCACCACCCATTGGAAGGGTTGTTAAGCTGTTTTTAAATACCTGCTCGAATCCGAGGAATTTGAGAATGCCAAGATTTACGGATGGGTGCAAACGAAGTCCGCCTTTATATGGTCCTATAGCACTGTTAAATTCTACACGGAAGCCACGATTCACTTGAACATCACTATTATCATCAACCCAGGGAACTCTGAAGATAATAACTCTCTCAGGTTCAACTATACGATCTAATATTTTTGCTTCTACGTATTTCGGATTGTTTTGATAAACATCCCAGATAGTTTCTACTACTTCTTTCACTGCCTGAATAAATTCCGGCTGACATTTGTTTTTTGCTTCAACATTTTCTAAAAATTGGTTCATCGTCATTTAAAGCCTCCAAAATATTTTTGGTGAAAAAATTTTATTCAACACTATTTGTCAAGCGTAAAAAATTTGTTATCAATTTGCTATATTTTATGAATTAATCGATTTATTTTAATATTCTTACAACGCTTGAAGGATTCCTGATATCAAACTTGATAATTGCAAGTTCCGGTTTATCATAGGCAGCAGAAAAGAGATGGGTTTTTCCTATATTCTGCTTCCATGAACCTGTGATGGATGAAGATTCGTGAATGTGACCATGAAGTGTGATAAAAGGTTGTTTTTCTTCGATAAATCTTTTTATTGCAATGCTTCCCACGTGTACGTCAACCGGAGTATGATCTACCATTTGTCCATCTAAAGCAGCTCTATCGAGCTTCGTTTGATATGGAGGCGCGTGAAACAAAAAGATCGAATTCGAGAGATCCTTCCCCTCAGTTAATTTCTCGAGATCATCTTTTATTGTTGAATATTTCTTTTCATGATCTGAAACAGGAAAAGACCTGTAACCATCGGTGGGCGGAACGCAACCAACATCCACAAATCTCGATACATCATACTTCTCCCAATCTTTTAATAGAAATGGAGTTGGCGGAACGAAGGAATATCCGTAAATATCAAATTCTTTGTATGAAACTCTCTTATTATGGATGTAAGTCCAGACACCGTTATTTTCAGCTTTTATTATAGATATTTCTTCAGATCTCGGATCATCATTTCCCAGGATCAGATATATTTCGGGATAATCTTTCCCTAATTTGTTTTTTAGCTTTATAAGACTTTCAGTTAAATAGTCCTTAATAAAATCGTCTTGATCGAAATTTGATCTATTCAGAATAAGCCCGGACGGCAGCAGATCACCACCGAGAAAAACAATACAGGGTTTTTCCTGATAAATTTCTTCGAATAGTTTTTCATATCTGTCGATATGTCCGTGAAGATCGGAAACAAAAAAGCATAAATCCATAATTAATTAGCCACAGATAAATATTAGCCACAGAGCCACAGAGAACACAGAGAAAATCTCCTCTTCAGTCTTCGCGATGCTACGCCCTGACAAGTAAGAAGAGTCCGACTTTAGTCGTGAGATATATTTCATTAATTATTCCTTATGATTGTTCTCAACTCATCCCGATAAATCGGGACGAGTCAAGCCCAATCAGTGTCATCCGTGTTCCATTTTGTTGGTTTTGCCTGCCGTGGCGTAATGTAATGAAGACAGGTTCGTTGCTAATTATTTTTCATCTTCAAAGGTCGGGCAGCATCGGTGACAGCATTTATTTTAATGGCAAAACTGCTTTTATTTTTTATATTTTCATCAGTAATAAAATGAACATCGAGAAGACCATCTGTTTTATAACCTGTTTTAAGAAAATTGATTTCGGAAAGACATAGGCTCCAACCGTTAAACCACGATTGTACTTCCTGTTTCTGCTTTTCACTTCCGATAAAATGAACTAAAAGATCGATATCACTTGCAGGTCCTGCATTGGCATTTTTGGCACTGCCGAATATATACATTGCCTTGATCCCAAAATGTTCCGGATCAATATGCTTTGCAATATGTTCTGCCATTTTCAATCTCCACGCCCAATGATTTTCAGTATGAAATTCCTCGAACAGTTCAGTTTTTCCATTGATTTCAATCTTTTCAGATGGTGAACCGAGATAGGCAACTGCTTCATCGAGATCTGCATTCATCAATATCTTCAAGATTCTTCCTTTGCAATCTTTCTGCACATCTATAACGGTAATAACATCTTCGAGGTAAGAGTATTCAGGAATAATTTTCGATAAAATATTTTTTGAATGATTCAGAAAAAGTTCATTGAAAATAACATCTTTATCATCAGGATATAAAGGAATATATCTTATCGATGCTTCAACCAGATCCTGGAAGAAGTGAGTTCCAAAAGAAAGGTCAGGTACATAATTCCCTTTTTCCCTGGCAACTTCTATCAGCACAGCAGTATTATTTATATCAGAATAAGTAACATTTACTCCGAGTTTTATATCTCCTCTACTTCCCCACCTTCCGGGTCCCATTAAGATGAATTTCCTTTTGGGAAGTATCGAATTCAGTTTACCAATAACTCTTCCGATGATTCTTAATTCATCGAGAGATGTTAGTTCTCCATATTTTTCCGGATTCACATAAACTATATGTGTAATATCAGGAATATAACCGTTTGAAATATATTTACTGGCAGTAAAAATAGTATTGTTTTCGGGAATATCTTTTGGAATAGATGAAGGTGAAGTCTCTCCGGAAAACCCTTGCGGACGGCATTGTAGAAGATAAATATCCTTGCCATCGTGAGCAAATTCAATATCTACAGGTGTTTTTATCTTCGCCTGCAAATTTTCCAGGATGATTTTCATATTTTTAATGAAAGAAGTGTTTTTGACTAAATCGTTAAATGTAAAAACAAGATCATCATTCTTGAAATCGAGGTTAAATAATGATTTATTTGTAAGCCGGTCATCTTGAATTACAGAAACCAGTTTATCTATGATCGGGTAGTTGCTTCCATTTTGTTTCAATAAAGCATTAATATCTATCGTCTCAAAAGTATTTGTTTCTAAATTTATGACGTCGATACTCTTTGGCGAATAGCGGTAAACCTCATCTACTGTTACATTTACCCTGATATTGGGTTTACCGGGAGCTATTAAAACCGGAAAATCATTACTTAATCTATCAACTGCTCGAGTTCCCAGTCCGGGAACAATCCTCAATAAACCATCTTCTTTTTTGATGCGATGAGACCATCTGAAATCGTTATTTGTGAAGCCAACTCCCGCAAATGCAGGTAAATAATAATTTCCAACTTGAACCCCTACAACTTCCTGGATCATCACAGCCATTTCTTCGTAAAAATCAAGAAGCTCTCTTTCTTTTCGATACTCGATCGGATCCGGTCCGAAGGTAGAAGCATAAACTTCTGCGATGGCATCCATCAAAGCATTCAGCCGTTCTTCTTTGTTTCCCTGGTTTGCCAGGAAAAGACTTTTATATTTTCCCGAAAATGCAGAACCAAACCTGTCTTCCAATAAGCTCGAACTTCTTACAATAATAGGTTTTTCACCAAAATCATCGAGAGCTACAGATAACCCCTTAACAATTTCCGGTGGAAAATAAGAATTCTTAAAGAGTTGAATTATATTTGGATATTCTTCTCTGATCTGCTCAATATCCTTATATTTCTGTTCGATCACTTCTTCAAGATTGTTATAATTTAGAAAATGCATCAAATTATCGGATGTCACATACCATGTTTTTGGAGTTTTTATGCTTTTCTTAAAGTCTTTATCAAGGCCCTGCATATTTTTTATAATACAACTGGCAAGATAAATACCGGCACTTTTCCCACCCAGCTTTCCTCTACTATTATTTGGATATATGGAATGTTTCAAGATAGTATAAAAATCTTCTATATCAACAAATTTTTTAGCAACATTGATGAAATTCAATTGATCGGAAAAAAACCTGTGTATTATCATTACAGAAGTATTTTTCTTTGCTGTGTCAGTAAATTCGATCTTTTCCTGGTCTGTGTGCAGATATTTTGTAATTGCATCGATAATATCACTAATGGAAGTGTTAATGTTTTCAAGAGTTTTTATAAGAAAGCTTATTTTATCTTGTTTGATCCACTTTTGAAGAATTGTGAATATTTTATCACTGCTAATATATTCTGATGCAATATCAAAGGTTTTATCACAAACCGATATCATTGAAATGGTTTTCTGTTTTTGAATTGGTATATTCTCATTATAGGCAGAAAGGGATTCTTTAGGTTCTCTTCCTCTTTCACAACTATATGTTTCTAATAACTGTCTTGCTTTTTTCGATCCTGTCCAGGATAGGTAGTTCAGCATTTTTCTTGATATTTTAAAATAAAGATCGAGGTCGGTTCTTTTTAGGAGGTCAATGATGATTCTCCATTCCTCTTTTTTATTTAGATCGATATCTTTTTTTGCTTTTTGCCATTTTTCCATTTCGCTTTTGATATTTTTATGAAAAATATATTGGCTTAACCTCTCGGAAATTGTTTGCAATAATTTTTCCTCTTCCGGTAGAAATTTATCACCACTTGTAATACTGATATTTTCTGTATAAAAAATCTGTATCTTACCAAAGGTTTTTTTATTTATATTAATATCTGCACTTAGAAACCATTTTGTTTCTTTGAAGCTTTTTCGTGTATATTCTTTATTTTGATAAATGATCCTAACTTCGCATATATCTACAAATTGCCATCCGGAAGGTATAATATCCAAAAGCTCGGTGAATACACTTTCGTTATCTTTTTTAAAATCCTGTAATATCTCCTCAACTTTATATAAACATCTTAATTCTTTTTCTCTCTCATGAAGAATACTGATTATTTCTTCATTAATTTTATCTAATTTATCTTTTTTATTTTCTTTCATTTTAAAGCCACTCCTATTCCATTCCTACCGTCTAACATAATTTTCAAAGGTGAAGATAGCCTGACATGTTGAACATATTTTTTTTCATTAATGATCTTCTGCTGTAAAAGCCAATTCCAGTCAATTTTTATCTTCTGAGTATTCTTACATGAAAAATAAAAAATGCCAAAGCTGGTTATGTTATGGAAAAAATGAGAACCCTGACTATAATCCGGGTTCATATCCGGTAAACTGGATTCCACGATAATTTTTGCACCGGATATTTGATTCCATACAACAGGAATTCCCAACCACGGGTCGGATGTTCCCCATCTGCCAAATCCAATCAATAGATAATCGATATCTTTATCAATTAGCGAAGAATTAATTTCATCGATCTCCATTGCCATTGCTTGTGTATATTCTGCCCTGAAATCGTTCGGTTTGATAAATACAATATCTTTGATCGTATCATTGATACCATTCCCCATAACATGATTGGAATTAATAAATATTTCATCCTGTTCATAATCCTCGATATGAACATCGACCAGCTTATTTGAAACTACCATCGGTCTTACCTGTAAAAAACCAAACCTGGCAGGATTATTATTTTCGGGATCGTAAACCATAGCAAATTCTATCTCAACCTGAGTTTTGAATTTTTCTTCAGATATTTTTAATATTTTCTTAACCAGTTCATTAAAAGAAATGACCTTTGTTTTTAGGATGGGAGCAAAATTGATTACCCTGGGTCCATAACCCGATATTCCCGAATATATTCTATCAGATTGAATATCATAAGTGGAACAGAGATTCCTGATTATTTTATCTTCTTCGGCTTCCTTTAACGTGTATTTCTCGAGGTATTCTGTTTCTTTGATCGGATCGTATTCTGATATATTTCCCATATTAACAGCCCAGAATTCTGTTTGCGTCATTTTCAACATATCATTAGTTGAATTAAATGGTGGAGGAGAAGCGGGAAATTCCGGGGAATAACTCCAGACCTTTCCACCATCTACAATTGATTTTCCCAGTCCCAAAGCAAGACTCACCACACCACCTTCCGGCTTGGATTTTCCTGTAGGATAAAAATTATATGATCTGGCAACACCGGAAATTGTCGGATAAAATCTATCTCCATATTTCTCGCCAACAATTTCCTGGATAACAACAGCCATTTTTTCTTTTTTAATATCTTTTTTTATAGCTTTAAAATAATTTTTAGAATTACCAAAAAAAGTAGAAGCATAAACGAATTTTATAGCTTCTACTAATTTGTTAAAACGTGTTTTAGTATCAAATTGATTATTGGGGATCATCTTTGTTTCAAATATTCCGGCAAGTGGTTCGAACATTTTATCTTCAAAAAGGCTTGATGAGCGAATAGCGAGAGGTTTATAAGTCTTAGAAATTAAGCTGTAAAGATCTCCATCGATGAAAGCCGGCAAGCTTGCTTTTTGAAATTCATTTGCAATAATATCGTCAGATTGATCTGATAACGCAATTTTATAAAGATTATTTTCCTTCATAAAGATATCGAAAATATCTGTTAATATAACCGTCATATTAGGAATATCAACAATAATATCATCGTATTTATTATCTTTGAAAGCAGCATCTATAGTATCCTTCATCAAGATCAAGCTGGAAGCTTTACCGCCCGGTTCATCATTGCCAATAAAATTGAAACTGCTGTGTTTATACATAAGATTTCTATCGAATGTTATTTTTTTATTCATTTAGAAAGTTCCCTTTTTTGCAATTGTACTCTATAAAAAAATCGCAGGGAGCTTTATACTCCCTGCTGTATTTATTGAAAGTTATATCCAACCTCTATCTTTAGAAGCCTGAGCAACTTTATTGATGGAAATTACATAAGCTGCATCTCGCATATAAAGATTTTTTTCTCTGGCAAGTTTGGAAACATCAAGATACGCTGAAGTCATTTTAACATCCAGTTTTCCAAAGACTTCATCCTTTTCCCAGAAATAATTCATATTGCACTGAACCTGTTCAAAATAGCTGCAGGTTACTCCACCTGCATTTGCCAGGAAATCCGGGATCATAAAGATTCCTCTTTCCTTAATAATTTCATCAGCTTCAGGTGTAGTTGGTCCGTTCGCTCCCTCTGCGATCATTTTCACTTTTGAATGTATTTTGTTAACATTATCTTTCGTGATCTGGTTTTCCAGAGCAGCAGGAATAAGAATATCAACTTCCTGCTCGATCCATTTATCTCCGTCTAATACTTCATAACCGAGAGCTTTGGCTTTTTCTTTGTCGATACCACCAAATCTATCCGTGATGGATAACAGCTCGTCAACATTGACCCCATCAGCTTTTTTAAAAGTATAAGAAGTGCTGTCAGCTTGATCCCAGCTTGATACACAGATAACTTTTCCGCCTAATTGATTATAAAGCTTTATTGCATATTGAGCTACATTTCCAAAGCCCTGGAATGCGGCTGTTGTATCTGCCGGTTTAATATTCATTTCCTTCAAAGCTTCTCTCACTGTGAAGATCACACCATAACCGGTTGCTTCTGTTCTACCCAGCGAACCGCCCATTCCAACAGGCTTTCCAGTTATCATTCCCGGGTATTTTGCTCCGTGAATAGCTTCATATTCATCGAGCATCCAAAGCATATGTTGTGCATTAGTCATCACATCCGGTGCCGGAACATCCTGTAATGGCCCAATATCACGTGCAATTTGTCTTACCCAGCCCCTGCATATCTGTTCCTGTTCTCTTTCACTTAAATTGTGAGGATCACAAATGACTCCGCCTTTACTTCCACCGAGTGGAATATCCACAACTGCACATTTCCAGGTCATCCACATCGATAATGCACGAACTGTGTCCACTGTTTCCTGCGGATGGAATCTGATTCCACCTTTGCCGGGTCCTCTGGCATCATTATGCTGACATCTGAACCCACGAAAAACTTTAGAAGTTCCATCATCCATTTTTACAGAAATACTGAAATGATATTCTCTTAACGGATTCCTTAATAGATCCTTTGTTGCTTCATCCAGGTTTAAGATCTCGGCAACATCATCGAACTGTTTTTGAGCCATTGCAAATGCATTGAATTCTTTACTCACTTTCTTCCTCCCCCGTCACAGCATATCTGACCATTCGAATGGAACAGAGAAGCCGGACTTTTGTTATTTTTTTTATTTTCCCTTTTTTTTATTATGTATAATAAAGTCAATATGTTTATATCGTTTTCATTATTTTGTTTTTTCTTAAAATATTTCTATCTAAGTATTATATTCTATAATAGATTGAAATATAATATTCTTTCCTGAATAATTTAATTTTCCAGATAAGAATTCATAGAATATCCGCATAATAAAATAGTAACCAGCCACCCTTTTAACTTGACATAATATGAGTGTATAAAGTTTATTTTTGGAAGTTATGAAGTAGTGTAATATAATTTATGAAAGATTATGAAAAAAATTGCTTGCTACCTTTCCGAAGCTTGTCTGCCGAAGGCAGTGCTTCTAACAAAGGAATACTTACATTTAAAATTCGGAAAGTTATAGCTTATTCATAACCTTCCGAATCTTACATATAAGCAAAAATGAAAGAAAGCTTCGGAAGGAAAAGAGAAAAGGATTAAATATGAAAAAAAGTATAATTCTTATTATGTTGCTTTATGCAATTTCAATTTTTGCCCAATATGGAGATATTAGCTGGAACTCTCCGCAATTGACTTCAAACAATTCAATATCATTTTTAGAAAAAAACTTGGATGAATCCAACTTGTTCTCGTTGAAAAATATCCGGGTATTACGAGATTCTTCCACTTTCAGCTTTGCGCTTTTTTCCTGGCAGGATTTCAAATATTCAGTAGGTAATTTCTTTTCGCAGAATGATAATTCATATTTTCTTTACTACCGATCACCGGATAAGCAACCCAATCGATTAGATCCAAGATCTTCCTTAATGCCTTTTCATCCTAACAATGTACCGTTAAGATCTCTTCTAAGGTTCAGCCTACACAGTGGTAGTGACTTCGCAGTTAAAGATGATAATAATTATTATTTCGTTTATTATGGCACAAAACTTTCCGGCTATATCAATCGCAGATTATTCTTTTATGGATACTGGTGGGCAGGTCATTTTGCAGGAGATACAGATTATGCTGAAAAATCAAAACTGATCGATAGCTGGACGCAGAATTCCAACGATAATGACCATATCCATCTTGATAATATTACCGGTAAGATCACCTATATTGGGAAAGGTAACTTCTGGTCTCTTTCCGTCGGCAGAGGAAAATATGAGATCGGGAATAATATCGGGGGAAGTATCATCTTGAACGATGATTGCAACGATTATGGCTACTTCAGTAATAAGTTCATTTTTAAAGAACTTTATATCTCGTTTCTGCATGCCACCCTCATACCGGACAGCACCAGCTACGAAGATACTAAAACATATACTGATAAATTCCTGGTTGTTCATAAGATCGGTTGGACGCCAGATAATAAATTTGAACTTTTCATAGGTGAAGAAGTTATTTACGGAAACAGAAGCATCGACATCAGTTACCTTTTACCACAAACATTCTGGCGAGCTACAGAGCATAATCTTGCAGACCGCGACAACGTGCTGATCTTTGCAGGAATGAACTGGAAACCAATACTGCAAAACGTCTTCTACTTCAATTTCATTTTCGACGAGCTTAAAAAAAGCGAAATGTTCGGGAACTGGTGGGGAAATAAATATGCTTTGCAGATGGGAAATTCATATACTTTTAATCAACAAAAAAATATTAAGTTAAGTTTGGAATTCACAGCGATCCGACCCTGGCTGTACACGCATTATATCTTGCATAACAAGTTTTCTCATGATGGAATAGGATTAGGTTTTCCGGAAGGCAGCAACCTGATACAATTCGCAGGTGAATTCAATATTGATCTAAGGCAGAACTTGAATTTCAATCTGCATTCATCCTTTACCAGGCAGGGAAGCATTGGAAATGCATTTTATATCAACTACAATGATCGTCCTTCCGATTCAGCCGAATGGCTTGAAGGCGATATTACCAACAAACTTTCCATTTGCCCTGTAATAACCTGGCAGTCGCTTTCCCATCATAAACTGAAAATAGGAATGAACATTTCCAAAATCGATGATGAAGATTTTACAGAAGAATTCATGATCAGTTATCAGGCAATTTACTAAAAAAAATGGATCCGGTAATTCTCATTTTCTCTTTTTTCTTTCTAATTTTAGGATGTGGTATTCTAAGGGATTGGAAAGTAAAAAAGCCGGGAGAACTTTCTTATTCCATCCTTATCGCCAGCAGGAACGAACAAGAAAACCTGCCCGATCTTTTCGCATCTTTAACAAAATTGGATTATCCGGAAGATCATTTCGAGATCATCATCGTCGATGATGCATCGAGTGATAACTCTTTGGCTCTGATAAAGGAATTTTGCAATCAAATCAAGAACGCAAAATGTTTGCATCTGAAAGAAAAAGATAGTGAATACAAAGGGAAAAAAGCTGCTTTGAAACTTGCAGCAGAAAATGCAAAACACGATATTCTTCTATTTACCGATGCAGATTGCACTATCCAACCGGAATGGCTGAAAAGTTATAATAATTATTTTTCCAATAATATTGGAATGGTTGCAGGAAACTATTCCGAAACAAATGCAGACCTTTTTAGAACATTCTCAAACCAGATGTCATCTGCAATTTATGCTTCCACGATCGGATTGGGCATTCCCTTCAGTGCTGCCGGTGGGAATCTTGCCGTCAGGAAAGCTGCTTTCGATGAAGTTGGCGGCTATGAAAAGATAAAGCACTATCAGTCCGGTGATGATAAACTTCTTCTTAAACTGATCTCACGAACAAAATGGAAAATCGCCTACAATCCCGAAATACACATCCGGACAAAAATTAGCCGTACCGAATTAAATGATCAGCAAAAACGCAGGTATGGTAAATTCGGAATGTCATCACCGCTTTTCAAGTTCATTTCTATTCTGATTTTCTTGTTCTATTTATATCTACCAGTGAACCTTATCTTTTTCTTTGATTGGGGAAACCCGGTAATTTATTTGTTTTGTATCTTATTTTTCTGGATGATCAATCTGGTTAAGCACAAATACAGGTTTATGATAACAGATATTCCGTTCCTTATTTTGTATCCATATTTTTTGATCTACTTCTCTCTGCTGGGAACTTTCGGAAAGTGGGAGTGGAAAGCTAACTGATCAATTCCGAGACTGTTTTGAATTGATATCCTCTGCTCAGTATTTCGGGAACTAATTTCTCAACCGCCTGAACTGTTATCGATCTATCTCCTCCGCCATCATGGAGCACTATTATCGAACCCGGTTTCAATTTTTTTAAGACTTTATCAACAATTTTTTCTGAAGATGAACACTTAAAATCTTTTGGTCCGTTATTCCACAAAATAATCTTTTTCCGCATTTTTCTTAAAACCATTCTTGCGATGAAGTCCATTCTTCCATAAGGCGGACGAAAATAAATCTCACCTTTAACGTCGATATCTTTCAATATCTTATCTGTTTTTTCAATTTCATTAATTAAAAAAAATATCGATCTGAATATCATGCTTTTATGCGAAAATGAGTGATTCCCTATTTCATGTCCTTCGGAAATGATCTTCCGAACCAGTTCAGAATGTTCCCGAGCTTCTTTTCCGGTGACGAAAAAAGTGGCTTTGATATTATGATCTGCAAGGCTTTTTAAAATATTTACCGTAAATAAAGGATGCGGTCCGTCATCGAATGTGAGAGCAATATTTTTTTCTTTCCTGTTCCCATGGCGATAAATCTTGTATGCCATATTTTCCTACCTTAATAAAACCATTCTATTTCATTGACTTAAAAAAGATGATTATTTTGTTTGGAATGGATTGGAAAGAAATTGGAGATTTAAGGTCAAGTATTTTTTTGATCTTGAAAAATAATTATGCAGAAGTTATTGAAAAATAAATATATATACTTTATCAAGATCATCATTACAGTCACTATTCTTTTCTTTATCTTCAGGAAAATAGATGTTCCTCAACTCTTTCATACATTCAGGCAAATTGATATAATTGTTATTATTTTAATAATTCTCTCGGCAATAGTAAAAATATTCATTGAATATTTAAACTGGGGACATTATCTGAAGATCAATCCTGAATACAATTCAAGTCGGTACGAAATATTCAGATCACTTATGATCGGTCATTCCCTTCGTTTTCTAATTCCCGGAGGTCATGGAGTGATCGGTAAAATGTATTTTGTTAATAATAAAAAAATGATGACATTCATGTCTGTTGGGGTTGAGAAATTTTTCCAGATATGGATAAACCTTGTTTATGCAAGTTTCGCTGCGATCTTTTATTTTCGTCACACTCGATTGTCCTGGATGATTAGTTTATTTGTTCTGATATTATCTTTACCTTTTCTGGTATATTTGTTCAAGCATTTAAACAAGAAGCAAAGTCTGGATATATATTTCAAAAAATATTTAAAGATCATTCCCCGAATATGTTTGATGCAGGGAATATATATGGCATTAACCATTCTTCAGTATTTTCTTATATTAAATAATTTCGTCAAATTTCATATTTTCTCTGCTGTAATATCTATTCCGCTGGTTCTATTTGCCAATATTATACCGATTACTTATGCCGGTCTGGGATTGAGAGAACAATTTGCCATGGAGGTTCTATCAAAATACCAGATAACCCCGGAAATCGCTATAACTGTTTCTTTAAGTGTATTTCTATTTAATACATTATTGCCTGCTGTATCCGGTTTGTATTTTATTCTAAAAAAGAAAAAGAATATTACTTCCTGACGTCTATCTGTTTTATCCTCAGTTTCACGCTCTCACCACAATTCCTGCATATCTCAATTTCATTTCTGTCCGTAAGGATCTGGTTTCGTATTTTCCGGATAGCTGCGCCTTTCCATATTTCAGAAAGAGACCTATTCTTTATATTTCCTATCTTATGTTCCACATCTTTATCAAAACAGCAGATAGCCACTTCCCCATCCCAATTTACAACTGCATTCGTCCAGATGCGGTGACAGCGGTTTTTTATGCCGAACTTAAGTTCGAAATCATCTCCGGTTATTTTATACCTTCTGTATTTGGGGTTTTCGGGAAGGAAATTTAAGATATCATCTTTAGAATATATCTGAACCGTTTTTAATTCAAGGTTATCAACTTTCATTTCCTCAGCCATCTTCTTTATATCATCGATCTCATGCTCATTATGTTTCATCACCAGGAACTGCCACCGGATTAGAGGGTTCTTTGCATTAAGTTTCTTTCTGGTTAGAATTAGTTGTTTCACATTTCTGATAACTTTTTCCAGGTTGCCATTCACACGATATTTGTTGTAAGTTTCCTGGGTTGTTCCATCCAGAGAAACGATCATCGAATCGAGTCCTGCCTTTATTGTTTTCTCCGGCTGAATATCTACATTTGCGTTTGTGGAAACCAGAGTGAACAATCCATTATCGGAAGCATATTTGATCATCTTTAGAAAATCTTTGTTAAGATATGACTCTCCCTGATTCCACAGAACCACCATGAACGATCTATCCTTTATCTCGTCGATCAGCTTTTTGAACAGAGAAAATTCCATATATCCTTTCGGGCGTTTCAGGGTTCCATTACCGGAAGGACACAGAGGACACTTCAAGTTGCAGATATTAGTCGGTTCGATCATTACAACGGGTGGAAATCCCCAATATATGCTTTTCTTTATCATAAGCGAAAGGTAATATGAAAGATATACTTTTATTGCGTTAACAAATCTTTTGAACCTGAAGCTTTTCTTTATGAACCTGATATTTTCATTTAACATTATTAATTCCCTGAAGTACTTTTGTTAAAGGTAGTTTTCGTTGTCAAATGAATAAATATAAGGAATATACTTTCCGAAGCTTACTATAGAGAAATTCTTTTGGTTAAGATTCGGAAAGTTATCTTTAAGTCTTAACATTTTATTAGGTTTAACTTTTGCAAACATGCGTAATATCTCTTTCCACTCATTTCTGCCGAGAACCATTTATTTTTGTAATGCTCAGTGAAAATCTGCGTTTAACTTATCCAAATAACCTTCCGAATCCTCAAACAACAGAAAATTTGAAAGAAAGACTTCGGAAGGGAATGAAATTAGTGGAAACAAAAAAGCCCCGCATTCAGCAGGGCTTTTCGATCTATTGGGAAATTAGAATGTGAAACCAACCTGAAGATCGAGTGTAGCATCAATATCTTCACCAAGAGCATCCTTTGCAGAATCCATATTGTATTCAATTTTCATGAAAGCACTATCTTTTGGCTTAATGTTCAAACCGATGATCATGTTGTTCTCACCCATACCTTCAGCATCTACATCATCTTTTGTAATGTAGCCGAAATAAGGGATCGCTTTGCCACATATTGGAATCTCAAATCCGGGAACATAATGAAGAAGAGCATAAAGATTCATATCGCCAGTATCTTCGACCTCATCATCGTCATTTGTAAGCTGGAAAGCAAGATTGATTTTTTCTGCTATTGTATAATCAAAGTCAAATTCCCAATTCATTACACCTTCTGGATCATCCCATTCACCAGTTGAATTACCTAATGAATCGACAATTTCTGCAGAAGTATTATCCATCATAAAAGCTGCACCGAGATTAGCACCGGCAACAGTATAAGTGAAACGTCCACCCATATCAGCAGCATAGACATCCCAAACAACTTTAGCATCATAATTTGCATAGTAGAATGCCCAGCCTAAGCCGGATACATCGCCCAGAAGTTTAACCATCATTTCAGCACCAGCTACAGTTAAACCAGCATATTGAAGATTCTTTGAAGGTTTTCCGGAAGCAAGTCTTCCAAAAGCATATTGATCTTTACCAAATCTGATATCAAAGTAATCACAGACTTTAATTTGTTTCCAGGCTCTGTTGATACCGATTGCAGGGGTTAGTCCCAAAACTGCAGGAGTTATATTGAAATCTGCACAATAATCATTTGCTGCGCTCCAGCCGAATCCGATATAATCTGCAGCCCAACCGCCATCTTCATCTGCCTGACCATCCGGAACGATGATCGGTGCACTCATAAAAACTTCATGAGCGAACATAGATGTTGCTAAACATAATCCTAATAAAATAACTAAAATCTTTTTCATTTTCTCTCCTCTTTTTTTGAATTAAATAATTTTTTTCCTGCACACATTTTTTTTTCTTTACGACATTAACAGATCAATATTTTATTTTTCGACGTTAACACACATCTATAAAAACAGCTATGAAGCCATCCTGAGTGCAAATTGGTTCAAATGATAGTATTATGTCAAGAAAATAAATCTGTTTTGAGCGTTTTCACTCTCTTATCTCTTTATAATATGAAAAGATACATTCATTTCCTACGAATACGCTTTTTGTGGATTATTTCCATAATTTATTATTTTGTATGTGATTAGTAAATTGTTTGATCGTTAAAAAAGTTATTCTAAACAGAAATTATTTTTACCTTATTATCGGGATAAAATTAAGTTCATATTCTCTTTCCAGTTCATTATTTTCTGCATCGGAAGCATTAATTAAACATCTATAAGAAGAGTAATTTACCAAACTTTCTTTAAATTTTATCCTGTATTCATCGGAATCACTTTTTAGAATTTCAGATTCGATCTTCCTTCCTGTTTCCACCTCGACAAGGCTTACATGAAAGTTATCTTTAAGGATGATCTCAGAAAAAAGGATGGTTATTTCCGGGTATAGTGTACTTATGGTAGAACCGTTCCTGGGAATTGTGGATACAATTGAAGGAGCGATAGTATCGCAAACAGTGATCCCATCAAATAAAATGTAACTCTCGTCTGCAATATTGGATTTCCGGTCTTCCAGTCCCTTCAATATTACTTTATATTTTAATGTATCCATTTTTCCGGTGATAATGGATATTTCTGCATCCTTCAAAGAAAACGCAACTACTTCCAACGGTATTTCCATAGAATCGGAAGATGATATTTGAATTTCAGAAAAAAGTTTCACTTCTTCCGAGAATTTCAACTTCAATTGATTATCCCAAAGAACTTTTGCAGATTTGATCTCTGGTTTGAGCGTATCGGCATAAATTAGTTCTACGTTTACTGATAATATTTGCTGATTGGGAATTATAGTGTGAAAATACGGTTCCTTTTCATAATCATATTTATTGTTATTATTTTTATCTATGAAGGCTTCCAGGATGTGTTCAACATCGTTAAGATTATCAAAAGTAAAAGCATTCCCCTTTATCTCTTTCGAGAATATTTCCGTAGAATCCGGGGTCATTAATTTGAATTTCACAAGTTCGGAACTGTCTTCCTTTTCTTCAAAATCGATATTCCCGGAAATACGATTTTCATTAAGTTTCCCGCTGGAAAATATGAATACTGTTTTCTTATCCAGTTCATTCTTATGCTCACCTTTTATCTTTCGAGAAAAAGTGAAGAAGTAATTTGTATTTTTTTCAAGGTCTTCCAGGATCTTTATCTTCAAAATGTTTTTGTCCCATTTAAATTTTTTCTTAAGAATAGGCGGATAGATGTAAGTGCCACTGAAGATAGAAGTTCTGTCGATCGGCTTGGAAAAAACCACTTCAATATCCTGATCGGATATATCAGAGAATTCATCCGGAGTGATCGCCAGGATTGTTGGGTTTTCGGTATCTTTTTTCCCGCCTGTAGGTTTTTTTTTGTGGCCACAGGAAATTATCAGGAATAATACAAAGAAAGAAATTAGTATGATCCGTTTCAAAATAGTTATCCTATTTTTCCTTAACAGAATATCTTCTTTTAAATGCATTTCCAAGAGTTAAAGAACTGGTATATTCGATGTCTCCACCGAATGGCAATCCTGTTGAAAGGCGTGTAACTTTAACTTTTAATTTTTCAAATTGAGAAGCAAGAAAACTAATGGTACTCTCACCTTCAGCAGATGGATTCAATGCCAGCACAACTTCATCAATACTATCCGATTTAACAAGTTCCAATAATCTGGGATAATTTATTTCATCAGGTCCGATGCCATCTATAGGAGACAGCAGATCGTTCAAAACAAAATATCTTCCTTTAAACTCGTTCGTATTTTCAATCAGATAGACGTCCTGTGTGTTTTCTACAATACAGAGCAGGTTCTGATGACGTGATCTATCGCTGCAAAAACGGCATGGATCTGTTTCGGAGAGCATATTACAAATAGAGCAATTAGTATAGCTTTCTACTGTTTCCCGGATAGAATCAGCCAATTCCAGCGCTTTTTCTTTTTCAATGTTAATAATGTGCATAGCCAGGCGTTGAGCAGATTTGCTGCCAATACCAGGTAATTTTTTTAGATTCTGAACTAAATCAGATAATAAACCACTAAACATAATTTTACCACCAAGTCACCTCGATACAGTTTACCCCGTTGGATTTTTTTATTCAACTGGGGTCATTCTTCCTTACGGGTCAGGCAAAGACACAAAGAATCACACATTGCAAATATCTTTTTACCGCAAAGTCGCAAGGGTATCAAGATTTTGTTTAATCAAACACGAAAAACGATTTTTTCTTTCTATGAAAATCCGCAAAATCTGCGTTCACCCTGTGAAATAACAGCTTTGCTGTTCCTGTTTTGCAGGATTTCACGGGGTAAATCCGTATTCTATTAAAACATTCCCGGAATTTTTATCCCACCCGTCAATTTGCCTAACTCATCCTGACTGGTTTGAGTAATTTTTTCCTGAGCTTCATTTATAGCAGCAATGATGAGGTCTTCAAGCATTTCAATATCATTTGGATCAACCACTTCTTTATCGATCTTAATAGAAAGAACCTGATTTTTCCCATTCATTTCAACTTTCACCATTCCGCCACCGGAAGAACCTTCCACTATTTTATTTGCCAGTTCTTCCTGAGCTTTGGCAAGGTCCTGCTGCATCTTCTGAGCCTTTTTCATCAGGTCTTTCATACCTTTATTTCCACCTGGGAACATATTCCCTCCAATTTATTTTTTTACCACCGAGAACACCGAATACACCGAAAAACTATAATCTGTATATTCTTAAATTCAAGCAATTCAAGAAAGCTTATCTTCACTCATAGCGTCAAATGTTTTTAATTGTTTTCTAAACACAGAGCTAAACTATAAATTCTATTCTTTGATTCTCCGGTTAATTCCTGAACTTTTTTTATTGCATCTTTTTTCGATTTACCTTTGCTGAGTTCGAGCTGAAGCATTTCTGTCAATTCTGCATCTGAATATTCTTTTTCTTCTGCACCATCCACAATGATCACAAATTCACCCTTCAAGGTTATCATATTAGGATCTGCAAGAACTTCACCAATTGTAGTTCTGTAGTATGTTTCATAAAGCTTTGAAAGCTCACGGGCAATGACGATCTTCCGATCTCCAAATACCTCTTTAAGGCTGGAAAAAAATTTAAGTAATCTGTGCGGTGCTTCGTAAAATATGAGCGAATCTTTGATATTTATAAGTTCTTTTAGAAAATTATTTTTTTCCGATTTTTTTTCTGGAAGAAATCCGGCAAAATAGAATCGATCCGT
>JAUVLE010000128.1 GCA_030595905.1 Candidatus Cloacimonadota bacterium
ACTTTCTCGTTTTGTTAATTAAATTTTTTAGCAAAATTCATTTCATCAGGAAGATTTCGTAGGGAAAGATCATCGAATTGTCCAAAGCTTCTTTCGTGTTGTCATTCCCACGAAAGTGGGAATCTAAAGAGGTTATTTATAGATTCCCGTGTTCACGGGAATGACAGATGAGACTTATAATTATTTATGTTAATCCGTGAGATAATTTATGTCCGAGAAAGTTTTCAAAGGAGGAAACCATGTTTAGTCTTACTAAATCCCGCCTGACGGGGAAAACCTTGTTTTTTATTTTATAATTATATTTACAAATAATCTTTCGCCTGGTGTAAATTGTTCTTTTGCCAGTTCCATATCATCAAATATTATTTCAATTTCTGTATATGTATTTGCAGTCTCACTGGCAGATGCAAGTGATTTTATCTTTTTCATTATTGGGGAAATAGATTTAACTTTCCCCTTTATTTTTTCTCCGGAATCTGAATAAATTATAACTTCCATTCCCGGTTTTACATTTTGTTGACTGAAGGAATTCCCGTATGCAATTACCCAGATGTTTTTCAACGTAGAAATTTTTGCAATGGTTTCTCCCTTTGTTATGTTTTCTCCCAGATCAAAGGAAACGTCTGTAATAATGCCTTCTGCCGGTGATTTAACTTCCAGGTGTTCTGCTTCTCTTTCTAATTGATTCAGTTTAAATTTTATATCTTCGATCTTTAAATAATATCCGGGAGCAACGACAGAAATATTTTTAATTAAAATATTTTTTTGTTCATTCAAAAGATTTATCGAATTCCGGCTAACTGATATTTCTTCCATTGTAAATGTTGAATCACTCTTAAGCTGATTATACGAATTACTTATTTCGAGAAAATTTGTGGATTTTTCATCCAATTCTCCCGAACTGATCATTCTATTCTCATACAAATTTTTATAAGCTTCATATTCTTTTTTTGCGAGTAAGAATTTTTCCGTATAGATCTGTAATTGATCAATGATATTTTTTTTCTGAAGAATATACATATTCAGTTTCTTTCCCAGTTCCATAATTTGATCATCTATGTTCATTGTTTCCAATTTCAGGAAATCACCTTTTGAAGCAGAATACAACAATTCTTCATATTTGTCTTTTTCTTTGCTTAAGTCTTCGATCTGTTTTAATAATTCCGGATTTTCAATTTTCAGGATCTTTTGACCAATCAGAGCTTTATCATTAATGAACGAATAGTATTCTTTAACAACCCCCGAAGCTTCTGAAATTATATGGATTTCATCTGTTTTGATAACTGCCGGAAGTTTATGAGAATTACCTTTAATATTGGAAAAAAATATTGTTAAGATAAAGACGAAAACAGACAGGATCAAGACATGTTTTGGATTAAATATTTTTTTATCTTTCATTTTTAATTCCCGATAAAATATTCGAAAAGAAAGAGAATTTTATAATAATTCATCTTTGATATTTTGTATTCAACAAATGAATTTTTCAATTTCAATTCCTCTTCTTTTAATTCAATTTTCGGATTTACACCCAAAATTGAGGGGTCATAATTATATTTCTCTTTTGCATTTTCAAATTGCTTTTCAGATAATTCATATATCCTTTTTTGCAGTTCGTAAACCTTTTGGGCATTTTGAAAATCACTGAGAAATTTTGCTTTAAAAAGATCATATTCTGTGTTAAGTTCATACTTATAAATTTTTATCTCTCTTTTATATGATTTCAGAAGTTTTGATTTTCCGATTGTATTACTATAGAAATTTAATGGAAGAGAAATTTCCAACCCAAATTCAGGATATTCTTCTACTATATCTCTATCCCGCAGATAATTATCTGTGTCTTCCGAAATTTTCCAGTCCTGATTTGTAGTTCTCTTGTTATAGGAAAAACTGAGAGTTGTTTCCGGAAAATAGAAATATAGATAATTTAATGTTACAACATTCGATAATTTTTTTGAATCTTTGTGAAGCAATTTTTTTTGAGTATCGATTTTTTGAATTATTTGTGTGGAATCGAAAATTATATTTGCAGTATTAATAAATTCATCGAAATATTGATAGAAAACAATATCAGAAAAAAAAGAGTTTTCGTTTTTTATTTTAATCCAATCGTCTATCTGATTTTCAATATCGAGGATTCTGCCAATATTTTGCTTTAAATCTTCTGCAGAAGAAATATTTTCACTATAAAGATTTTCCAGTATCTTATTTTCACGTTGTAAAATTAGTAATTTTTCAGATAGAATTTCAAGATTCAGATCAGCTTGTTTAAAGTTAATGAAGTTATTAAAAATTTCGTCTAATCTCTCTATTTTAAAGATGTTATATTCATGACTATTTTTTAAAATATCTAATTTCAAGGAAAATATATCGGTGACATTATCAAAATCTTTTTCAAAAAACTTTTTACTGATTCCTACACTTAATTGTTCATCGCTTTCATCAATATCAGAAATCTCAGATTTTGTTCCCGATAATTTATAATCGTATTGTTCTCGTTCTATTTTGTTTTCGTTGCTTTGATAATCGAAATTTATATCAAGCCAATTTACAGATTGCTCGATGCTTTTTGCTGCCTTTAAAAAAAGGAGTTTGTTTTCTTTTTTTTGGAACTCGTTATCATTTTGCAGGAATTCATCTATATAAGAATAAAATTGTGACGATTGTGCCCTGATATTAGAAAAGATAAAAAAAAAGATCAATGAACTAAGTATTAATTTCATTTTCAGGTGATTCTTTGCTTTCCTGCGGTAAAGATTTTTTGGTTATTTTATTTTTTTGAACGATAAAATATACGATGCAAAGTGTAAAACACACAAAAAAAGTACCTATTATCGCAATATAGTATTGGCTTAAACCACAAGCCATACCAAGAATTATTGCATAAAAGACTTTTATTGTGTTCATTGGTTCACGTAGAACCGTTCGAAACCGGATTAAGCTTAAAGCTCCGGCTAAACCAAATGCTCTTACAAGATTATCTGCTACAACTATCCAAATGAGAGCACCACCAACTGTTAAAAGAAGAATAGTATATTGCATACTTACCATTTCTCTTTTTAATTGTTTGTTCTTTTTCCAGCCGGTATTCGTTATTCGATATACATAAGAATAAATTAAGCCCATAACTAATGATAATAAGAGATTGATCAAAATTTGTATAGGAGATTGTGTGATATTGCTATCTGAACTATTTTGTATAATTTGAATTAATTCTTCCATAATTTTCTATCCTGTAAAAGATAAGTTTTTTTTGATATAATTTATATTTTTTTTCATTTTCTCAGAAATTATTTTTGCTTCAGCATAATTAGTATAAAAATTATAAGTTCCTCTTGCCGGAAAATAAACTGAGTTGATACCTGTAGCATATTTCGAAAATCTTTTTTGGGGTAATAGTGATAATGTATTAACAAGATCCGTGTACCATTGTGGTTGTTCTCCTTGAATTTTAGTTTCACATACGATAGCTTTCAGTTTCTTTATTACTTTTGTATTTCCATGAGAATGATGTTTAATGTTTCTATCTATTGTTAACCGGATTTCTTTTGATTTATTTTGGAAAGCAACCCGTTCATAAATTGTTGTTAGAACCGGTCGCAATTTATTCACTTTTATAAGCTCGATCATTATATTATATGATTGTAATGCTTCTTCTGAGTTATTATTAAGTAGCATAATTTCTTTCCGAATATCTTCTCCATTAAGAAAGGGTTCAAATATTTCGGGGGATATTAGGAATCTTTTTTTATAAGAAATTTTTTTATATTTAATTTTTAGTTCAGCCCAGAAATCGTTTTCATCAAATTTGAAATCGTGACCGTAACATCTGAACCGAATTTTATATCGAAATTTCCTTTTAATTAAATATTCCTTGAATAAACTAAAATTGCTATCATCTAAATAAATTGTCTTGATTAAAGTGATGATAGAGTCTTCTTTGAAACTGTCAACCGGTATATGTTGTTCCAGTGTTTTGAAAATTTCAACGAAAGATTTATCTAAAGCGATATATTTTTTTTCACTTCGCCTGAAGCTTGTATTTTCACTCATACAAATCCTTTGATCGTTCATTTTTTAAATGAATATGTTTATTTTCTTTTCATATTCAAGTTGTCAATAAAAATGTATTGTGAGACAAATTAAGTTGATTTTCTAAAAATTTATTTCGGGACATTCTCGTCCACATTGTCCCAATTTTGCCCAAAGAGAAAATTAGTTGTATTTTTTAATTATTTATTATTTTTGAAAAAGCGGCCACAACTTGTTACTGTTCAGGAAGTTATGGATATAATAAATTTATAGTAATTAGCTCAATAAATATTAAAGGAAATGGCACATGTCTTGCATTTATTAAGTTTATATATTTTTGTTAGGAGTCGCTATGATGAAAAAAATATTTATCATAACATTTATTTTGTTAACTGTTTTTTCTTTGTCATTCTCACACATATCAGATGTGGTTTTTGATGATACACAAGTATTAGAATTTTCTCTTACTTTTGAACAAATTAATTATGTCGAATTACTTTGGACTAATTACCTGGCTGGAGAAAATGAATATATTCCTGCAACATTTGAATTTAATGGAGAAGTTTATCCAAATGTTGGTGTTAGATATAAAGGTAATGCATCTTGTTTTAGTTATCCTAATGATAAAAAACCATTTAAAATTAAATTCGACGAATACGATGAAGAACAGGAATTTCACGGAATAACTAAATTAAGTCTTAGTAATCAGTTTTATGATCCGTCTTTTTTGAGAGAAAAATTTTTGTTCGATGTTTTCAATAAATATGTTTCCAGTTCCAGGGCAAATTTTATAAAGCTTTATACAAATGGGGAATATCTGGGACTTTATACAAATGTTGAGCAAGTAGATTCACGTTATGTGAAGCGTATTTTTGGTGATGATGAAGCTGGAAATTTATTTAAAGGCGATCCAAACGGAACTTTAGAATGGTTAGGTCCTGAACCGGAGAATTATTATCTATTGTATGAGCTTAAAACAAATGAAGAGTTAAATGACTGGTCTGATCTAATAAACCTGATCGATGTTTTAAACAACACACCTTTAGAAGAATTCCCAGATGCATTTGAAAATGTGTTTCATATGTATGGTTGGATATGCACTCATGCAATCAATAATATTTTTGTGAATTTGGATAGTTATGTAGGTAAAGGTCATAATTATTATATGTATCACAGAACTGATTCAGATAAATTTATTCATTTTCCATGGGATCTGAATTTATCATTTGCCACTTATAGTAGCGGGATAATGGGAAATGATGCAGAACTTACAATATATTATGCTGGAGACAGTCCCGGAACAAGACCTTTAGCTGAAATAATTCATGCAATAGACGAATATCTGGAAATTTATTTAATGATTTATAAATATATTTATGAGCATGAACTTGATCCTGAAGTTATCTATCCCAGAATTCATGAATTAGCTGATATGATTCGTCCGGCAGTATATGCAGATGAGAATAAAATGTTTACGAACGAACAATTCGAAGCAAGCTTATATGAAGATATTGGATCGATTTATGGGCTCGAATCATTTGTTGAACAACGAAGAAATAGTTTGAATACGCAATTTGAAGGATTAACTGTTCTTCCAAGAATCGAAAATATCTTTATCAACGAATTTATGGCAAATAATGATTCTTTTTATGCAGATGAATTTGGAGAATTTGATGATTGGATAGAAATCTATAATGCAAATGAAGAACCTGTAGATATTTCAGGACTGTATTTATCTGATAATCCGGTTTATCAAGATAAATGGAAATTCCCTGAAAATACTGTGATCAATAACGGAGAATATCTAATTGTCTGGTTGGATAATGAACCGGAACAAGGTGATTTACATACAAATTTCAGACTTAATGAAAGTGGTGAATTCATTGGATTATATTGTAAGGATTCTATTTTACCAATTGATAGTTTAAGCTTTGGTAATCAATTTTCTGATGTTTCTTCCGGGAGATATCCGGATGGAGTTGGAGATTGGGAATTTATGCTTACTCCTACACCCGGAACTACAAATATTCCAAATAATTACCCTCCTGCTTTATCAAATTATCAACAAAATCCGCTTACACCATTAAGCAGCGATGATGTGAATGTGATAATTACAGCAACAGACGACAATTTTATAAATTCAGTAATTTTGTATTATGATAATGGAACCAGCAATATTTACATCTATATGCTCGATGATGGATTGAATAATGATGGTGTTGCAGGTGACGATATTTACGGATGTTATATTCCACAGCACGTTAGCGGTACAAATATCCAATATTATATAGAAGCAGAAGATAATCAAAGTGTGATTTCTCGATTTCCTGAAAATGATGATCTCGTTGAATACGAGGTAGATTATAGTTGTCCAAAATTGTTTATAAACGAATTTTTGGCGTTAAATAGTTCAATTAATCAAGACCCTCAAGGTGAATATGATGATTGGGTCGAAATTTATAATGCGGGTGAGGAAGCAGTTGATATCGGAGGTATGTATATTACAGATAACTTGAATAATTATTCTCGTTGGTATAAAATACCTGAAACACATCCCGATTCAACAACGATTCAACCAGGTGATTTTTTACTTTTGTGGGCAGACGAAGACGAAGAAGATGGTATCCTTCATTTAGGATTCAGGCTTTTAGGAGATAATGAAGATATTGGACTTTTTGCGTTTTATTGCACAACTCCAATTGACACATTGAGTTATGGCTTACAATCCATAGATAATTCTTATGGAAGATATCCGGATGGAAGCCAAAATTGGGATTATTTTGTAGTTCCAACTCCGGGATACAGCAACACAGGACTTGAACCTCCTGATAATGTAATAATTTACTTTGATAATGGGAATATCAATATAGAATGGGATAGTGTGAACGGAGCAACTTCATATTCTGTTTATTCTTCATCTACTCCGTATGGCGATTTTACATTAGAAGAATCCGGAATTGTTGGAACAAGTTGGTTTGAACCTGTTTCTTCCGATAGAAAGTTTTATTATATCAAGGCAGTTAATGAATGAAAATCGCAAAAATAATCTTGCTGGTTCTTCTACTTTTAAGCTCAAGGATATTCGCACAAATATCAAAAAATGTATTAGATAATTCTAAAGGATTTGGACGAACTTCAGGATTGTATATCAACGAATTTATGGCAAATAACAGCTCGACTTATTCTGATGAATTCGGTGAATATGATGATTGGATAGAAATTTATAATTCTAATTTATATGATGTAAATATGGAAGGTTTATTCTTAACAGATGATCCTGAAATTCCGGATAAATGGCAAATACCGGATGTTGTGATTCCACAAAACGGATTTATTCTTTTCTGGGCAGATGATAATGAAGAACAAGGCATTATTCATACGAACTTCAAACTCGCTGCGGGAGGTGAATTTATTGGTCTTTACGACCTCGATGGAATTACATCAATAGACAGCATTAGTTATTCCCAGCAATATTGCGATATATCGTATGGAAGATTTCCCAACGGTGAAGAAAATTGGTATTTCTTTACTGATCCAACTCCCAATGCTTCAAACAACGAACAACAGATCGTTACAGGTATCTGCATAAATGAATTTATGGCTTCAAATTTAGAAACGATTTCAGATGAACATGGAGAATTTAACGATTGGATAGAAATCTATAATGCCGGAAATGAAGCGATCGATATTGGAGGGTTATATTTTACAGATAACCTGAACAATCCTACAAATTGGCAAATCCCAACTACTTATCCTGATTCCACTACGATCCAATCAGGAGAATATTTGCTTTTATGGGCAGATAATGATACCGAACAGGGAATACTTCATCTTGGATTTCAATTAAATATTTTAGGTGAACAAATTGGAATTTTTAATGGTGTAACACCAATAGATACTTTAACTTTTGATGTGCAGCAGACAGATATTTCATACGGTAGGCTTCCGGATGGTTCTGATAATTGGGAATTTTTTGATCCTGCAACTCCGGGGGAGACAAATCTTCTTTCCGGGCATAGTTATGGTGATATAGATAATGACGGAGAAATAACCGAAGAAGATGCAATCCTTGTTTTGCAATATATTGTTCTGGAAATTACAGATTGGGAAGAATGGCAGTTTTGGGCTGCGGATGTCGATGGCGATGAACAAATAATGGCTTACGATGCAGCTCTG
>JAUVLE010000120.1 GCA_030595905.1 Candidatus Cloacimonadota bacterium
AACTGGAGAAAGTTAAGCTTATTAGTTCTATATTTGATTTTTTCAGGAATTTGATATTTCCTTGGAATTTTTCATCATCAAGTCAGCATAAACTCTCAAATCTATATAAACTCGATTTTTGTTTTTCACACAGCCTCTAAAGGACTGGGCTATTTTTCATTTCCTTTCTTCTTGCGTTTCTACGTTTTCCCTTTGTTAAAGGGAAATTGCAAAGGAATCATCCCTCAATAGCCTATGCGTTTACGCATAGGTAAAAATAACAACCCACACAACACCACGGCGTTTACGCCGTTATTCTATTGTAACAACAACATCTTCTTAACTTTCTGATAATCACCCGCTTTCAACTTGTAGAAATATATACCTGAACTGTAACCTTTTGCATTCCATGAATAATTATGTTTACCAGAATTAAACATTTGAGTCTCTATTATTTGCCCCTTCAAATTGAATATTGAAAGATTCCCTGTTTCATTCTCTTTGATATCAAATCTTATGGTGGTAGTTGGGTTGAAAGGATTGGGATAGTTCCGGTAAAGCCTGGTTACATCAGGTATGATAATTACATCTGCACCAACAATTTCATTAACATGAACCAGCCAGTTTTGTTCAACCTGATTTTCTTCATCTGATACTATCGATTCTATTTCAAAATCACCAATTTCATCAAATGTACTTATAAATATGCTATCTGTTTCATCCTCAAGTAATATCTCATTGATGAACCAACTGTAATTCAATTCACTATCTACATCTTCTACCTGCACCATAAAAGTAATTGTGCTGTCTTCAAATATAGTGAACTCCAACTCCTCAGGTAGCCAATCCAGTAAGACCGGTGGATCATTTACAGATAGACAATAAACTGTAATCGAGTCTGAAACAATATCTCTGTCTTCGTCCAACACATCATTGATTTTTTTATTTATACGTTTTATTCTTTTGTCTTGTTTGATTTCAGGGATTGCAGATTTATGGTGTGAAGATGATCGTATTCGTGATTCTCCATCATCTACGTAGAATGTAATTACTTCTTCACCAAACCAGTTCTCGATATTCGATGAAAAAGTAACATTCCAATTATCAAACTCAATATCAATATTTATATTTCCTTCCCAGGTTAAGATAAGCTCTTCATAGCTATTATCTATATCGGTAACATATTGAGTAAAGTCATAAGTTGATGATTCATCTTCTGGAAAAGAGAAATATGCAGGGAAAGTAATTTCAGGAGGATTGTTTATATTTGCAACATGGATAACAAAAGACTGCTCAATTGGTACTGGAATAATACCATCTGTTACAGTGATTGTTACATCATGATCTCCAACATCACCGTTGGTTGGAATACCTGTAAGCAAACCAATTGCAGGTGTAAATGTAAGCCAACATGGTAGCACCGGAGCAGCAAAAGTTAACAAATCATTTTCTATATCATCTGCTGTTGCAATGTACTGATATATTTCATCTTCTATAGCAGTAGTATCGGGTATCGAAGTAAACCACGGCGGATCATTTACAGGGGTAACTGTTACAGATAAGGAATCGGTTACAACTGCTCTATTATCAGAATTTTTGTGAGACTTACTATTTTCGCTGAATTCTTGATGAATATCTTTTTTTGTAAGCTTTTTATCAGAATTATTTCGAGAACGGTGGCAATCCGTTTCCCACATATCATCTGCTGTGAAATAGATCATTTCATCACCGAACCAGTTTTCCTCCGGCGTTAAAATAACTCTGCCATCAGCTTCTATCTCAACCGAAATATGATAATTACCATAATAAGAGAAACTCAACTCATCTCCATTTGGATCATAAAAAACATTGTTCAAATTTATTGATGTGGAATCAACTATATCTTCGTACATCATAAGTGTTCCTAACGGATTTTGAACGACTGGATCTGCATTTATAACTGTAATGTAATCTATCTTAGTTTCTGTATCTATACTATCTCCGTCACTGATGGTTAAGGAGACTGAATAAACACCTTGTGATGTATAAGTCCACATTGGATTTTGTTCATACGAATCTACAGTACCATCATTCTCAAAATCCCATTGCCACTCTATTATATTTCCTTGAGATATTTCTGTAAAATTTACATTTAAGGGGAAAAAACCGAAATTTGTATCTACAATAAAATCAGCTATAAAATCGCCCTCAATCTTTGCTATAAAAATATCAATATATCCATTGCTTGTAAGATCATGAGTACCAAAGGCTGATGTTTCGAAAAATCCTCCTGTTACGTAACTGTTTTCTGAATCATCTATTGTGATTGCATATCCCAAATCATCACCAATACCGCCAGCTTGGGTTGCCCATTGCCAATTTCCAATTGTATCTATCTTTGCTACAAAAACATCTTTATCCCAACTACTTGTAATAGAATAGGAACCAAAGGTTGCTGTTTCGGAAAACCATCCTGTTACGTAACTGTTCCCTGCTTCATCCATTGCGATTCCACGTCCTTGATCAGAACTATTTCCACCAGCATAGGTTGCCCATAAACAGTTTCCATTTGTATCTATCTTTGATACAAAAATATCAGCATTCCCAATGATTACTAAACCTGTTGTGTAACTGTTACCTGCATTATCTATTGTGATTGCATGTCCTTGCGAACCTCCAGCATGGGTTGCCCATAACCAGTTTCCATTTGTATCTATCTTTGCTACAAAACTGCCTTCACCGGTAAGAGAATAAGAACCAAAGGTTGCTGTTTCGTATAACCATCCTGTTACGTAACTGTTCCCTGCATCATCTACTGTGATAGCTTTTGCATAATCAGTACTATTTCCACCAGCTTGGGTTGCCCATTGCCAATTTCCATTTGTATCTATCTTTGCTACAAAAATATCCATATCTCCACTGCTTGTAATAGAATAGGAACCAAAGTTTGCTGTTTCGGAAAAGCATCCTGTTACGTAACTGTTCCCCGCTTCATCCATTGTAATTCCAAATCCTTCATCAGTCCAAGTTCCACCAGCTTGGGTTGCCCATTGCCAATTTCCATTTGTATCTATCTTTGCTACAAAAATATCTTTCCCTCCACTGCTTGAAATAGAATAGGAACCAAAGGTTGCTGTTCCGGAAAACCATCCTGTTACGTAACTGTTTCCTGCATTATCTATGGTGATTGCATATCCTTCAGCAGCATTACTTTCACCAGGTTGGATTGCCCATTCCCAATTTCCATTTGTACTTATCTTTGCTACAAAAATATCCATATACCCACTGCTTGTAAGAGAATAGGAACCAAAGGTTGCTGTAAGATAAAAATATCCTGTTACGTAACTGTTCCCTTCATCATCCATAGTGATTGCATATCCTTCATCATTCACATTTCCACCAGCATTGATTGCCCATTGCCAATTATGTGTTTGAGCTAATAAAAGAACAGGCAAAAGTAATAATGTCATAAGTATAATTATCTTTTTCATCATCCACCTCACTCACCAACACAGGTCGCATTGGCTATATTTGAATACTCCGAATAATTATTCTGTGTAAATCCACGAACACGATAATAATATGTTACCATATTCACAACATCTGTATCTGTGTAAGTAATCACATTCTGACCGACTGTTGCAATTACCTGGAAGTTTTCACCATATATTTTTCTTTCGATCTCATATCCTTCTTCAATTGTACTATTATCATCCCATTCCAATAATATTTGGTTCACGTTTGCAGTTGCGGTTAGATTTGTTGGTGCAGCAATTTCAACTAATGCACCGTATTCGTTGGAATAATCGGAGAAATTCAGATCGGTAAAAGCCCTTACTCTGTAAATATAATTCAAACCATAGGTAAGACCGGAATCTATATAAGAGGTAATATTAGTTGAAACTTGTGCAATCTGAACGAAACTTGAACCGGAATCTCTTCTTTCGATGGCATACCCTGTTTCAAAACTGCAATTATCATCCCAATCAATCTGAATTTCTGAATCTGATAGAAGAATTGCATTTAAGTTCGTAGGAGCAGGAAAAACAGTTTGCACAATAGACTCATTGGAATAATCGGAATAGTATTGATAAACGAATGCTCTAATCCTGTAAGTATAGCTGGTTCCGAATATCAAACCTTCATCAATATACGATGTAACATCAGCACCCAGAGAAACAATTTCGATAAAGTTCCCTCCATTCTCTTTCCTTTCAACTTTATATCCTTCTTCATAGGTGCAGTTATCAATCCAGGTAAGTGAAACAGACTGATCATTCAGTGCTTGTGATGCAAGATTGGTAGGGGCTGGCATTATCAAGGTAGATGTCGCTTCATTTGAATAACCAGATTCATTTAAAGTTGTAAATGCACGAACCCTGTAAGTATATATTGTGCTATAGATCAGATCCTCATCGATATAATATGTTACGTTTGCACCGAGTACAGCAATCTCAAAAAACTCTCCTTCATTTTCTTTTCTTTCTAATTTATAGCCTTCTTCAAAAGTGCAGTTGTCATTCCAGTTAAGAGATATGGATTCAAAGCTGATCACTTCAGTAATCAGGTTGTCTGGAGCAGGAAAGATAGTCCCTGTAATTTCCTCATTAGAATATGCAGAGAAATTAAGTGATGTGGATGCTCGAACACGGTAGGTATAGATATAACCATACAATAGTTCTTCATCAACGAAGGTTGTAACATTTGAACCCAGTGCAGCAATTTCAACAAATTCTCCACTGTTATCTTTCCTTTCAACACTATAACCTTCTTCAAATAAACAGTTATCACTCCATGATAAAGAGATAGACTGGTCATTCAGAGGTGTTGCAGTAAGATTAGTGGGAGTTGGGAAGATAGTTAAAGAACCTGCTTCATTTGAATAATATGATTCATTTAGAGAGGTGAATGCTTTTACCCGATAGGTGTATAAAGGTCCAAAGAATAATCCATCATCAGTGAAGTTTGTAACATTCGAACCCAATTCTGCTATTTCTATAAAACTACCACCAGATTCCATTCTTTCAATTCTAAAACCATCCTCAAAAGTACAGTTATCGTTCCAGGTCAGTTCAATTGATTGGTCATTAATTGGTGTTAATGCAAGATCTGAAGGTGCTGGGAAAAAAGTTGATGATGCAACCTCATTCGAATAACCGGAATTATTTAATGAGGTAAATGCTCTTACACGATATGTATAAACAGTTCCATAGGATAAGTCAATATCTACAAACTGGGTAATTCCTGCACTGGTAGTACCGATTTCTATAAAATCTCCGATGCCTACTTTTCTTTCTATGGAGAATCCTTCTTCAAATCGACTGTCTGTTATAGTGGAATTCCATTTCCTTTTTTCAAAATGGGTTTCAGTACTTTTTTGTTTCAAAGTACTTACAGGAATCCAATAATAACCATCTCCTTTCAACAGAGAATAATCCCATTGCAGTTCTATCTGCTGATCATTCAGGGGTGTTGCTGTGAGATTCGCTGGTGATTGGAAGATAGTACCTGTTATAATTTCATTTGAGTATTCGGAAAGATTGAATGCTGTAAATGCTCTAACTCGATAGGTGTATGAATTACCAAATATCAAACCTTCATCTATAAAAGATGATACATTTTCTTCAACTTGAGCAATTTCTATAAACTCGCCTTCATCTTCTTTTCTTTCTATTTTATATCCTTCTTCAAAAGGACAATTATCAATCCAGGTGAGTGAAATAGTTTGATCAGTCAAAGCTTCAGCAGATAAATCTGAGGGCATTTGCAAAGGAATTGTGCTAATTGTTACTTCTGGAGTATAAGGCGAATATGATTGATTCAGATATGTTCGAATCTTATATGAATAAGAAATATTGCAAAATAAACTGTCATCAACGAATTGTAGAACATCCGAACTTACTCTACCAATCTCGACATATGATCCATTGTCTTCATTTCGTTCAATTGTGAATCCAAAATCAAATCTATTCCCACTTTCTCGCGAAGCATCTTTGTTATTTCCAATTTGACGGTTAACAAGTTCCCAATCCAATCTTATCTGATTATCATTCAGGGCTGTTGCTGTAAGGTTTGCTGGTACAGAAATGGAGACACTACCCCACATTGTATTTGAATATGGACCCTGAAGTTCATCTGCAAAACCTTTTACACGATAATAGTAAACAGAATCTGCATTCACCAGGGAATCGTTATAAGTCCATATTCCTCCGGGAATTTCTGCAACTATACTGAAACCTGAATATTGTTCTAATGATCTTTGAATCTGAAACTTGGTATAGTATTCATAATTCGAGGAAAAATCTACCTGGAGTTTGGCAATATCTACAACATTTACAGAATTGATGACAGGAGCAGGGAATTCAGTTCCTGTTTCCGGATCGTAGGGATTTGTGGGGTTTCTATCTGAACAGGAAATAACTGCAATAATACAGAGCAGGACAAACAATTTAAACAGCTTCATAATAATTACCTCGTCCTACTTCCCTATCTTGGCACGATGATGATAGTGTAGTTCACTGATCCAACTGTACAAACCATAAGCCAGAGGACCTACAGAAATATAGTAAGAGTAGTCCCGATAGTTATCCCATTTTTCATAATTATCACGATTTGAGATTGCTGAAGATGTGGTATTAGCAGACTCATAATCGCTATAATAACCATCAGCAACAAAATTGCTGATTAATCCTAAAGTTAAGAGTGCGCCAGCTGATCCCAGACTGATCCATTTGTGTTTTTTGAATTGATGAGCTTTTTTCAACATTGTTGCATCGTAAGAAATTAATTTGAATTCTTCTTTCACAATTGCATTTTCCATTAAAGAAACCTTTTTTTGTACCGGCATAAAATTAATGTGAGTAACAGATATTTGATATTCACCGACTGGAATATTTTCAAACTTTTTCATTCCTTTGGAAGTAAAATGTTCGTCGGCATCTCCCGTCAGTTCTACTTCCGCATCGAAAGGGGTAACTGCAATTTGAATAGAACCGGTAGAAACTTGAGGATAGAGATCGAGTGTTTCAATCTGGTTGCGCTTCAAGAATAGTGTTTTTTCTAATGTTTCAGCTTTTGGCAATGAAGCTGATATTTGATAGACGGAAGGTTCAAGGTGTATGTTTATCAACTGAGATTGTTCTACATCGTTGATCTTTATCAATGCATTTTTGTGGGTATTAATTGAAAGAGTTGCATAAATAGGTTTTGGAATTAAAGATACAATTTTTTGTTCTCCTTTCTTCAATTCGATAATTTGTTCATCTGTTTCAAATAAACCTGATTTTGCAGACATTCTATATTCTCCAGGCTCTTTTCTGGTAAAATTGTATGGTGTTTTATTTAAAGTGTTTTCACCATTGATGAATATTTCTAATCCATTTTCCGGTTCTGAATTTACAATGATGGAACCAATATTTGTTATCAGATTATATGTTTGGGAGAATTTAGGCGGTTGAATGTCAATGGTATCAAATATAGTTTCATAATCTTTTTTCTCGATTCGGATGAGATAAGAACCTTGCAGCAAATATTTTGATAATTGTGTTTCTCCAATTTTCACGTCGTCAATATACACAGATGCACCGTCGGGTTCACTATCGATTTCAATTGGTACGTTTTCCAATTCCTTTAAATTGTATGAGAATAAGGTCTGTTCTTCTGAAATAGTAATTTCTTCAGATACTGTTTGATAACCATATAGAACGATTTGGATATTATGGTTACCAATAAATAATTTATTTGCTTTGTTGTGATTGAAATATTCATCATCAATTTTAACTATTGCATTTGGGGGAACAACAGTAACGTTAGCAGGAATATAAACTTTCTCCGGCACATTGGTCAATGCCAATTCATAAACTCTTTGTGCTTTCACATTAATACCAAAATCTGCCAGTAACCGCACTTCCAAAGCTTCGTAATCGGAGTGAGTGATCTTTACAACCCGCTGGTTATCATTCATATAAAATTTGTAATGATGATCACCTTCAATGTACTTTGCAGCATGTTTGGTTCGTCGGCTCACGTTCTGAAAACCGAGACCTTGCAGTTCTGTTTTCACAATAAGCACCGGAGCCCATTTTCCATCTGCATCTCGTTTTTCGATGTTCATGTGTGTTGCCGGTAATTCTTTGATGGATTCTACACGGAGTGTGCCGAGAGCGTTTAAAGATAATGTGAATATTGCAATAATACAAATAGCAAGTAATAATTTTTTCATTTATTCCCCAGAGTTAGAATTTTTTATCAAAGTCATAAAAGCGTGAATATTGATTAATTTGTAAAGGAATTTCTTTGGGAGTGAACTAAACATGTTTGTTTAAAGCGACAAAGTTGCTTCCAATCATCAGCCAACTTATCCCAAGATTTATCTGCCGAAGGAAGATTCCTGCGGAACTTAGGACAAGTTTTAATGACTTGGCACAAGCCAAAGGTTTTGTGCTAAGTCGCTCAAACTACTCACTTTTATTATGCACATAACCCATAATCACTACTTACTACTGTCAAATCATGCATTGGTTGATGCAAAAAGCAAATCCACTTTAAGTCCCCATTGATAAGGGGGATCGGATTTTACTCCCCGTCATCAGGGAGATTTATACGCTTTGGCTTATTAAGAGGGGTTTTCATGTTTGACTTAACACTACTTACTTTTTTTGTGGAAGATATATTAATTTAGT